>CAMOYT010000012.1 GCA_946630315.1 uncultured Bacillota bacterium
CTAATGAATTTTTAACTAACATATTTACAAATATTTATATATGGTTAGTAATTTTATCAGCATTTGGTATTAGTAAAAAGTATTTAGATATAAAAAATAAATTCACTGACTATATGAATAAAAATAATTTTAGTTTTTATGTTTTACATTATACAATACAAATAGTTATATCATTTATTTTAGTTGAATATATTAAGTTTGATAACTTCATATTTAATTATATAATCTTAATTTTAGGAACAATAATTATATTACCTTTAATGACTGAAATATTAAAAAGAATACCTATTGTTAATAGATTATTACTTGGTATAGTAAAAAAATAAAATAGTTCGGAAACTTTTGATTTTGCGAACAGCCATATGTCCTGATAATGTTGATATAATAATTGATAACATTATATTCAAACCCTAAAAATAGATATAAAAAGCGGTAGATTTATACAAAATTTGCCGTTTTTATGTTATAATTTGAGTGATTTAAGTGTTAGGAAGTGATTCTTATGAATGAAAATAAAACTAATATAAATTGGTATCCTGGACATATGGCTAAGACTAGAAGAGAGATATCTGAAAAATTAAATTTGATTGATATAGTTTTTGAAGTTATTGATGCTAGAATGCCTCTTAGTAGTAAAGTGGTAGATATAGATGATTTAATTAAAGATAAACCTAAGGTATTAGTTATGACTAAGTATGATTTATGTGATAAAGAAGAGACTAATAAAATAGGTAAATATTATGAAGAACTTGGTTATAAAGTTGTTTATTGTGATTTAATGAGTGGTAATACTAATGAATTAATTAATATTAGTAAAAATATAATGAATGATATTAATAAAGATAGAATTAATAAAGGTATGAAAGAGAGGGCTGCTCGTATATTGATTGTAGGAGCACCTAATGTAGGTAAGAGTACTTTAATTAATAGATTAGTTGGTAAGAAAGCAGCAGGTGTTGGTAATAAACCTGGTTTTACTAAGAATCTTAGTTGGATTAGAATTAATAAAGATTTAGAGTTATTAGATTCACCTGGTATTCTTTGGCCTAAATTAGAGAATCAAGAAATGGCTCATATTTTAGCTAGCTTATCATCTATTAAAGAAGAAATATTAAATAATGATCAAATAGCTTCTTTTATACTTAGAAAGATGTATGAATTATATCCGGATAGATTAATGGAGAGATATGGAATAGAAGAATTAGATGAGGATCTAATTGAAGCATATGATATGATTGGTAGAAGAAGAGGAGCTCTTTCTCGTGGAGGAGTAACTGATTATGAAAGAGTTAGTGATATAATTATTAGAGATTTAAAGAATGGATACTTAGGAGCAATTACTTTAGATAGGCTTAAGTAATTGCTTTTTTTGTGATTTTGTGATATAATTATAGCGCTAATGGGGGAATAGGTATGATGGATATTAGCGAGTGCCTCAAACCAGACACTATGATTTATTTAACAAGAGATAGAGATACTAAAAAAGGTTTATTTTATAAGGATGAGAAACCTGAATTATTTATAAAGGACTTTAACCATGCAGAATTTATTGGTGAAGAGTTATGTGAAATTAGAAATTTAAGATGTGCTCATTATTTTTTAGTTGGTTGTGGTATGTATCATTTAAAAAGAATGGCACGCTATGGAGAAATTGATGGATATTATAAATATAAACTAGCTAGTTATGATTTTAAAGATTCAAGTAAAAAATATAAATCACTTGCTGAATATGGAATTAGAGATGTTGATAAGTTTCATGCTATGCTTGAGAAGACTCCAACTGCTAAAAATAGAGAAGAGTTATGTCATGATATGTTAGAGTTACTTGCATTAGATATTTATATGGGACAAGATGATAGAACTTCTAATAATGTAGTTTTTGAAATTGATAATGATCAGAACATTAGACTTGCTCCATTATTTGATTTTGAATATTCTCTAAACTTAAATCTAACTGGTAATAATAATATACAAGGATTTTCTGATTTAATATATTTAAATGATTATAAAAGAATTAGAGAGTTTATTAAATTATATCCAGAGTTTGAATATATGTTAAAATCTTATTCTAATGTTGATTTATGTAATTTAATATATAGAACTTATTCTAGACATGGATTAAAAGTACCTGATGATAAATGGAGATTCTACGAAGAATTTGAGGATGATAGAAATAAAGTGCTAAAGAAGATTGTTAGATAGACAAGCTTCTTTTTTTTGCTATAATAAAGATGGTGGAGAAAATGAATAAAAAAGAAATATTTAAAAAATTAGATGAATTAGATTTAGATAAAGATAAATATTTAATTATTGGAGGAGCAGCTTTAGTATGTCAGGGTATTAAGAAAGAAACTAGTGATATAGATTTGAGTTGTAATGAAGAGTATTATAATAATATTAATTGGGATACTAAGATTGGTAATTTTAATACTGAGATAAAGTATTTTGACTGTTTTGAGATAGGTACTGATTTTAATAAAGAAAAATATGTATTAATTAATGATTATAGATTTATGACTTTAGAAGATTTATTGGAATTAAAAAGATTAGAAAATAGAAAAGAAGATAAAAGTATTATTAAGAAATTAGAATTAGAAATAGATTTATTAGATACTTATAAGAATGAAAGAGAATTAAGAAAAGAAGGATATAAATTAATTGGAGGAGTAGATGAAGTTGGACGTGGTCCTTTAGTTGGACCTGTTGTTGCGGCCTGCTGTATATTACCTGAAGAATTTGATTTAGATGGACTTACTGATAGTAAGAAGTTAAGTGAAAAGAAAAGAGATTACTTTTATGAAGAAATAAAAAGACAAGCGATTTCATATGGAATAGGAATTGTATCTGAGAAGAGAATAGATGAGATTAATATATATGAGGCTACTAAAGAAGCTATGACTATAGCTATTAATAATTGTAATATTAAGCCTGATTATGTTTTAACAGATGCGATGAAGTTGGATTTAGATATTCCTGTTAAACCTATTATTAAAGGTGATCTTAGAAGTATTACTATTAGTGCTGCAAGTGTGCTTGCTAAAGTTACCAGAGATAGAATGATGTATGAATTAGATAAGAAGTATCCTATGTATGATTTTAAAAATAATGTGGGTTATCCTACTAAGAAACATTTAGAAGCAATAAATGAATATGGAATAATAGATGAGCATAGAAGAAGCTATGGTCCTGTTAAGGAATATATAGAAAAGAATAAGGAGTTGAGAACAAAAAATGAATGAAAATGTAATGAATAAGAGTATTAAAATAAGTAATTTAATAAAATGGATATTGATTATTATACTAGTAATATTTATATTTAATTTTTTCTTTATATTTGTTAATCATCATGATAATAGTATTCCTGGAGTAAGTTGTAGTGTTGTTGTTGGAAAATTTACTAAAGGGGTACATGGTTTTGTAACAACATATAATAGTGCTACTGATGAATCGGATCGTAAATATATATCAACTAAATTTACAGATGAAGAATATAAAAGATTTAAAGAAGCTTTAAAAAAAATAAAGAAAGATCCTAGTTCACGAATTTGTTATTTGATTGAATATAAGAGTTGACAAAAATAAATTTTGTTAGTATAAATTATAAATGACTGGAGGGAATTTATGGCTAAAAATTTAGTGATAGTAGAAAGTCCTAGTAAAAGCAGAACAATTGAAAAGTATTTAGGAAAAGACTTTAAGGTAGTTGCATCAATTGGTCACATACGTGATCTAGCAACATCTGGTAAGTTTGGATTAGGTGTAGATATAGAAAATGGTTTTAAACCTAATTATATAACTATTAAAGGTAAGAGTAGTGTAATTAACTCTTTAAAGAAAGATGTCAAAGAAAGTGATATGGTATATCTTGCATCCGATCCAGATAGAGAAGGAGAAGCTATTGCTTGGCATTTAAAAGACGTTTTAGGTATTAAAGATAATAATTATAAAAGAGTTTTATTTAATGAAATTACTCATGATAAAGTTATTGAAGCAATTAATCAACCTACTGTAATTGATGATAATTTAGTTAAGAGTCAGGAGACTAGAAGAATACTTGATCGTATTATTGGTTTTAGACTTAGTAAATTATTACAAGCTAAGATAGGTGCTAAAAGTGCTGGTAGAGTACAAAGTGTAGCAGTAAAACTTATTGTAGATAAAGAAAGAGAAATAATGGCTTTTGTACCAGAAGAGTATTGGACTATTACTGCTCATTTTGATAAATTTGATGCTGAATATTTTGATGAGAAAATAAAAGAGAAAAAAGATCTTCTTAAAACTGAAGCTGATGCAGATAAAGTTTTAAATAGTTTAAGTGATAAATATAGGGTATTAGATGTACAAAAGAAGAAAGGTTCTAGAAAAAGTAAGGCTCCTTTTACTACTTCTACATTGCAACAAGAAGCTTCTAATAAATTAGGTTTTAATGCTAAAAAGACTATGTCTTTAGCTCAAAAGTTATATGAAGGTGTAGATTTAGGAAATGAAACTGTTGGTTTAATTACATATATGAGAACTGATTCTATTAGACTTTCTGAGGACTTTGTAGGACCTGCTATGAAATATATTTCAGAAAATTATGGTAAGAATTATATGGGTCATACTAAAAGTAGTAAGAAGAAAGATAATGTACAAGATGCCCATGAGGCAATTCGTCCTACTAGTGTTTTAAGAGAACCTACTAAGGTTAAACAATATTTAGATAATGATTCATTTAAATTATATAGTTTGATTTATAAGAGAACTTTAGCATCTTTAATGGCTGATGCAGCTCTTGATCAAACTACAGTTATATTAGATAATAATGGTTATACATTTAAGACAACTGGTAGTATTATAATATTTGATGGTTATTTAAAAGTATATGGTGATTATGAAGCTAATGATGATAAAGTTATTCCAGACTTTGTAGTTGGTGAAGATAAAATTACTAAAGATGTTGAGAAAAAGCAACATTTTACTCAACCACCTGCTAGATATACAGAAGCTACTTTGATTAAGAAGCTTGAAGAAGATGGTATTGGTAGACCTAGTACTTATGCTACTATAATTGATACTATTAAGAGTCATGATTATGTAGTTTTAGAAGATAAGAAGTTTAAGCCTACTGAAATGGGATTTGAAACTACTGATAAGTTACAAGATTTCTTTAAAGATATTATTAATACTGAATATACTTCTAATATGGAAAATGAACTTGATGAGATTGCTGAAGGAGATGCTGATAAAGTTGAGGTTTTAACAGACTTTTGGAATTTGTTTGAACCTAGAGTAGAAGCTGCTTTTAAAGAAATGGAGAAGAAAGCTGCAGAAGAAACTGGAGAGACTTGTCCTGAGTGTGGTAGTCCATTAGTTATTAGAAAAGGTAAATATGGAGAGTTTGTTGCTTGTTCTAATTTTCCAACTTGCAAATATATAAAGAAAGATAAAGCGGACGAAGAAGTAGTTGAAATATGCAATTGTCCTAATTGTAATGGAAAGATTGTTGAAAAGAAATCACGTAAAGGTAAATTATTCTATGGATGCAATAATTATCCAAAGTGTAAGACTGCATATTGGGATAAGCCAATAGATAAGAAATGTCCTGAGTGTGGAGAAATGTTAACTGAAAAAAATGGGAAGATTAAATGTTCTAGTTGTGAATATACAGAAGATTAATCTTCTCTTTTTTGTGTTATAATACATAGTAGGTGAATAATATGAATAAGAAAACTTTATTTAGTATTATAATTATATTTATTATTTTTATTCTTATTTATGGAATTATTTTGCTAACTAATAGAGTAGAATTAAATTTAAAAGATAGTAGTAAAGATATTATTTATGATGAATATAATTCTAATAATAAACATGTACCATATGTTAACTTAGTAGGTGGAGATATAGATAAAATAAATGATAATATTTCATTGTTTGTTAAAGATTATGTAAATGATAATAATAGTAGTATTTCTTATAATTATAATAAAACTGGTAATATATTATCTTTAGTTATTTGTATTATTGATACTAAGAGTATTGATGTTCCATTAGTTAAATTTACTTCTTATAATATATTGCTTAATAATAGTACTTTGGTTAGTGATGATGAGTTATTTAGTTTAGTTAATAGTAATAGAGAAAATATTATGATTGAAATAGAAAATAGTTTTATTGATTATTATAATAGTAGTGATATTAGTAAGTGTATTAAATATGATAAGTATTATGATTATCAAAAGTATTATTTTGATTATGATAAGGATATTTCATATTATTTAGATAATGGTAAATTATATGGATATTTAAATATGAATAGTGGTGTTGATTATTCTGAATATAGTTATTATTTAGATAAAGATTTTAGAGTACTGGTAGGTGATATTAATGCTAAATAAGTATTGCACTGATTATGGACTTGCTGGTATACTTCATGTTTTTCAAAATATTGTTAATGTTGTACAAATTATTGTTCCTATTGTTTTATTACTAGCTACTAGTATTTGGTTAGTACAAGTTATTATTAATCCAGATGAGAAGAAGAATATGAAAAAAATATATAATACCTTAGTAGCAGCAATTATAGTTTTCTTTATTCCTATGCTTGTTAATATGACATTAGGTATGATTGATAGTAATAATAATTTTTTAAAGTGTTGGAAGGATGCTAAAACAATTAGTTATAAGATTGGTAATAGTAGTTATATAAAGAGTGGTAAGGATGCAGTTAAAATAGTTTCTACTAGTCAATATGAACAAGGTGATGATAAAAAGAGTGATGATTCTTCAACTACTACTTCTAATTATAGTAAAGATGTTGAAGGTTTTATGACGGCTGTTAAAAATACTGTTAGTTATGCTAAAGCTCATAATTATCATTATGGAGATAGTCATGGTGTTCCTCCTACTAGTGATGGTTTAATATCGTGTGATAGATTAGCTTCTAAAGCTCTATGGGATATTGGTTATACTGATCAGAGAAAAGGAGGAGAGGTTGTTAGTACTCTAGATAGTTATTTAACTTCTCATGGTTGGAAAAAGAGTACAAATATTAATGATGCTAAATATGGTTCAATAATACTAGTTAGTCATTCGGGTACTAGTGGTAGTCCATATCATGCTTTTGTTGTTAATAGTTATAGTAATGGTAACATGACTACTTATGATGAGGGAGCTGAATGGAGAATACATGCTAATCAACCATTTAATAATAATTGGGGACAATCTTCAATATATGGAGTCTACAATATGCAGTAGACTTTTTTTCGTTTTTATGGTATAATATGCAACAACTATGGGGGTAGTGTTATGAAAAAGAATAATTACTTTTTAGTTGCGAGAAATAGGGATACTAATACTTTTAAAATACTTAGAGTTTATGGTGAGAGAGGTAGTCAATTAGAGAAGATTGATTATGCTACTAGTAAGTTTAAATCTAGTGATGAATTAATAAAATTATTATTTGAAAAAGAAAGAATTGACAGTTTAAATACGGATTTATTTATTGCTTATAAGGGTAATAAAAAAGAGATGAAGTACTTAGAAGTTATTTATAATAGTAAAGATGATAGAGTACAAGATTTAAGAAATGCATTAGTATTTTCTAGTAATAAGAATTTAAGTAAAAGTGAAGAAGCTAAAAGAATAGTTGATAAGTTTTGTCAAAAGATGGAATATAATTCAGAATTTTATAATTTTATTATGAATGAGAATACTAATTTATATAGTAAGTTTATTAAGTATTTTAAAAAAGAAAAGTCTTTTGGAATGGATGAGGATTCTACTATTCATAATAAACCAAAATATTCAGTTAAATATGTAGATGGGGCTTGGGTAATTAATTCTTATTTATTAATTAGAAATATAGTAGAAGCTTTTAACAGATTTGATAGATTTAATGAAAAAGAAAATATTGATTATTTAAATAGTAATGTTCCTTTTAGAAAATTAATTAATAATAGATTGATGATAGAAGTTGATTCTGATTATATAGATGGTCAAATGAATATATTTGATTATATGAATATGCAAGAGAAGATTAGTGATGATGATAAGATGGTTGAAGTTATGAATATTCTTGATTATATTGGAAGAGATACTTTTGTTAAACGTGGTAGTGGTATTGGTTTTAATGAGAAGAAATTTTCTAATTATGAAGATGTTGACTTAGAAAAATTAAAGACTTTAATTAAAGGTAAATTACGTGGTTATATGTACTTATATGGTTTTCATAAATATCATTTAGATGAAGCTAATAAATATATGATGAATACTCTAGAACTAGAGAGCGATGTTAGACTTGATAGAGCTAAAATCATTGAGTATTTAAGACAAGGTAAAAACTTAGATAAGGCTTATGAATGGAGTAAGATTTTTACTAAGTATTTGGAGAAGAGTAAAGTATATAAAAAAGATTAAGTTATTTAATCTTTTTTTGTTATAATAATATTAGGTAGGTTGATGATATGGATAAGATAGATTTAGAAGAGAAAGATATTAATAAAGATTTAGTTTCTTTTTTAGAATATTTAGAGTATCAAAAGAATTATTCTAAGCATACTATTTTAAATTATAGAGAAGATATTAATGAGTATTTTAATTATTTAGATAGTGAAGGAATTAATTATAAAAATATAGAATATAGTGATATTAGATTTTATTTAATGTATTTAAAAGATACTAAGAAGGATATTAATTCTAGTATTGATAGAAAGTTAAGTGCTCTACGTAGTTTTTATAAATATATGGCTAATGAAGGTATTGTTAGTACTAATGTTTTTTCTTTAGTTAGTGGGCCTAAAAAAGATAAGAAATTACCAAGATATTTTGAATATAATGAGTTAGAAGAATTATTTAGAGTACCTAATACTAGTACGGCTTTAGGTAAGAGAGATCTACTAATACTAGAAATGTTATATGCAACTGGTGTACGTGTTTCTGAACTTGTAAATATTAAAGTTAGTGATATTGATCTTGGTAGGAGAAATATATTAATACTTGGTAAAGGTAATAAAGAAAGATATGTTACATATGGTGAGTATTGTGAAGATGCTTTGAAAAGTTATCTAGATAGTGGTAGGAGTTTTTTATGTGGAATAGATAATGATTATTTGTTTTTAAATAGTAATGGTGGACAATTAACTGAGAGAGGTGTTAGGTATATACTTGATAAGATTATTAAAGATACTAGTATAAATAAAAAGATTAGTCCACATATGATTAGACATAGTTTTGCTACTCATTTATTAAATAATGGATGTGATTTATTAACAGTACAAAAATTACTTGGACATGAGAGTATTAAGGCTACTCAGGTATATACTCATGTTAGTACAGATAGATTAAAAGATGTTTATTATAATAGTTTTCCAAGAGCTAAAATAAATGGTAAGAAATAGCTAGAAATAGCTATTTTTTTGTTGATAACTCTTTTATTTTTGAATATATTTGTTATAATAAAAGTAATTCAGGAGGAAGTGGGTTTCTATGAATTTAGAGTTTCACAGTCAGATTGAACTTAGGAAGAGATTATTTCCAGCATTAAGAGTTAAGAAAAGAGAATTGGAAAGATGTGGAATTTCTTATATTAATGAGTTTGATATTTGGAATTATTTAAAAGAGACTAAATGGAAAAATGGGTATAATTTGTTTTTATGTGATTTGGTTGATGATATATTGAAGTGTGATTCTAAAATAATAGATAATTATATTAAAGATAAACTTAAAAATAATAGAAGCTACTTTGAAGATTTAGAAATAATATGAGGTGAGTGACATGAAAAAGAAGAAAAATGGTAAAAAGAAAGTTGTTGTTGCTTCTACTATATTAGTAGCAATAGTAGTTGCAATATGTTTTTTATTCGTTCCATTATTTGGAGGTTTAAAATTTGGTTTAGACTTACAAGGTGGATTTGAAGTTTTATATAAGGCAGAGTCAATTGATGGTTCTAAAATGACTTCATCTAAACTTACTGCAACTTATAAGACTTTAAGTAAGAGAATTGATAGTTTAGGTGTTAGTGAACCTGAAATTATCTTAGAGGGTAATGATAGAATTAGAGTTAAACTTGCTGGTGTCAAAGATCCAGAAGAAGCTCGTTCTCAACTTAGTACAGTTGCGACATTATCTTTTAGAGATAGTAGTGATAAATTACTTATGAGTAGTGATGTATTATCATCAGGTGGAGCTAAGATTGGCCAAGATGCATCAGGTAATCCAGCTGTATCTTTATCAGTAAAAGATAAAGATAAATTCTATGAAGTTACTAAAGCTATTAGTGAGACTGATGATAAATTAATAGTTATTTGGTTAGACTATGAAGATGGTGATAGTTATCAAGCAGAAGGTGCTAAATGTGGAACTAGTGGTTCTAGATGTTTAAGTGCTGCTACTGTATCACAAGGATTTGCTAGTGATGTTATTATTCAAGGTAATTTTACACAAGAAGAAGTATCTAACTTAGTTGATTTAATTAATAGTGGATCACTTCCATCTAAGTTAGTAGAGATTTCATCTAATACAGTAGGTGCTAGTTTTGGAGTTGATACTTTATCAACAACATTAACTGCTGGTATTATTGGTGTATTATTAATTATGTTATTATTAATGATTATATATCATTTCAGTGGATTTATATCTAGTGTTTCTATGATGATATATGCATTCTTAGTATTCTTAGTATTCTGGCTAGTAGGAGGAGTATTAACTCTACCTGGTATTGCTGCATTAGTACTAGGAGTTGGAATGGCAGTTGATTCTAATGTAATTATGTTCTCTCGTATTAGAGATGAATTACATAAAGGTAAGAGTTTAAAGACAGCATTCTTAAATGGATCAAGTGCATCACTTTCATCTATTGTAGATGCTAATCTTACTACATTAATTGTTGCAATTATAATGTTTATTTTTGGTGAATCTAGTATTAAAGGTTTTGCAACAATGTTAATTATTACTGTATTAGTAACTATGTTTACTATGGTATTTATTACTAGAATGTTAATGAAATTATTTGTAAATAGTAATTTCTTTGATGATAAAACAAATTTGTTTATAAATGTTAAGAAAGAAAATATTCCTGATGTTTCTAAGAATGAAGAAGTTAAAGTTAAAGCTTTTGCTAATACTAATTTCTTTAAACATAAAAATATAGCTATATGTTTATCATTAACTATTATTATTGTAGGAGCAGTAATGTTTGCTTTTAAGGGATTCAATTTAAGTATTGATTATAGAGCTGGTACTAATGTTGCTATTTCTACTGAGAATAAGATTAGTGATAAAGCATTAAAGAGTGATTTTAAAGAATTAAAGTATGATATATCTGAAATTACTAGAAGTAGTGGTGAAGTAGATGTTCGTATTGATAAAGCTTTAGATGGTGAAGAAGTTAAAGTTGTTAATAAATATTTTGAAGATAAATATCAAGCTAAAGTTAATATTGGAGTTGTATCTAATGTTGTTAAACAAGAATTAATTAAGAATGCAATTCTATCAGTATTAATTGCTTTAATAGGTATTATTCTATATGTATCTATTAGATTTAAATTTAGTTATGCTATTGGTGGAGTTGTTGCTTTAGTACATGATGTATTAATTATCTTTGCAATGTTTGCTTTAACTAGATTAGAAGTTAGTACTATGTTTATTGCTGCAGTACTTGCTATTATTGGTTATAGTATTAATGATACTATTGTATCTTTTGATAGAATTCGTGAGAATCTTCATGGTAAAGATTATAAGAAACTTACATATGATAAATTTGAAGAGATATGTAATGAAAGTATTCGTCAAACATTTACAAGAACTATTTATACTACTGTAACTACATTGATTCCTGTAATTACATTATTAGTATTAGGTTCACGTGGAATCTTTACATTTAATATGGCTATGTTATTTGGATTAATTGCTGGTACTTATTCTTCAATCTTTATTGCAACTATTATATTTATGGCCATTGAGAAGAAGAGTTTAGGAAAAGAGCAAAAGAAGAAAAAAGAATATAAAGACGATTTAGAAGAGAAACAAGTTAAGGGAATAAATTGTTAACGAGGGGAGATGAGTTCTTTGTCAAAGGATTTAGATAAACTTACTTATGAAGAGATAGAAGAAGCTTTTAAAACATACAACGATGATAAAGAACAAATTGAAGTTATAAAAAAGGCTTATGAGTTTGCTTTAGAGAAACATATGGGTCAATATAGAAAGAGTGGAGAGGCTTACATTTATCATCCGATGAATGTGGCCTTAATTCTTACTTCTATCTATGCGGATTATGAAACTATAAGTGCAGGTTTTTTGCATGATGTTTTAGAAGACTGTGATTGTACTGCTGAAGAGATGGAAGCTGAATTTGGTAGTACTATTACAAAACTTGTACAAGGTGTTACAAAACTTAGTAAAATTCATTTTTCTACAGAGAATGAATATTTAATTGAATATTATAAAAAAATTATTGTTGGTATGAGTGAAGATGTACGTGTAATTATTATTAAACTTGCTGATAGATTACATAACATGAGAACTTTATGGGCTATACCTGAGGAAAAACAAAAAGAAAAGTCTCATGAAGCATTAGAAATACTTGCACCAATTGCTGATCACTTAGGTATTCATAAAATTAAAAGTGAACTTGAAGATTTATCTCTTCGTTATTTAAAACCAGATGTATTTTATGATATAGCTGAGAAATTAAATAAGACTAAAATTGAAAGAGATAAGACAGTATATGATATGCAACAAGAAGTATCTGATTTATTAAATGATTATCATATACCTCATGAAATTAAAGGTAGAGCTAAATCTATATATAGTATTTATAATAAACTTGATAAAGGTAAAAAGTTTAGTGATATATATGATTTATCTGCTCTTAGAATTATAGTTGATACTGAGCAAGAATGTTATTTAGCTCTTGGTATTATTCATTCAAAGTTTAGGCCTCTTCCTAGAAGATTTAAGGATTATATAGCAATGCCTAAACCTAATATGTATCAATCATTACATACGACTGTATTTGGAATTGATGGATACTTTTTTGAAATACAAATTAGAACACATGAAATGGATGAGATAGCAGAAAATGGTATTGCTTCACATTGGTCATATAAAGAGAATGGTGGAAGTGATAAGGCTGCTAATCTTACAAATACTACTGAACAAAAATTACAATTCTTTAAATCTATTATTGATTTAAGTAGAGATAAGATGAGTAGTGAAGATTTTGTAAATAGTGTTAAAGATGAAGTTTTAAATAATAATATTTATTGTTTTACTCCTAAAGGTGATGTTATAGAATTACCAAAAGGAGCTACACCACTTGATTTTGCTTATAAGATTCATTCTAAAGTAGGAGAGACTACTGTTGGAGTAATTGTTAATAATAGTATTGTTCCACTTGATTATGAATTACAGAATAATGATATAGTTAAGATTAATACTAATAAGAATTCTACTCCTTCTAAAGAGTGGTTAAATATAGTTAAAACTACACAAGCACGTAATAAGATTAAAAACTTCTTTACTAAGAATGAAAGAGAAGTTTATATTGAACGTGGTAAATATTCTTTAGAAAAAGAATTAAGAAAAAGAAAACTTGTTTTTTCTGAGTTCTTTAGTGATGAGAATATTAAAAAGATTTGTGAAGCAATTAATTGTGAAAATTTAGAAGAAATATATTTAACTGTAGGTAATGGTAAAACTACTCCTAATGGAGTAATTAATGTAATAGAAAAGAAAGACGAAGCTGTTGTTCCTAAGAGTATTAAGACTATTCCTAAGAATATAGATGCTGATATTATTGTTAGTGGAATAGATAAAGTTAAAGTTAATTTAGCTAATTGTTGTAATCCAGTATTTGGTGATGAAATAATTGGTTATATTACTAAAGGTAATGGTATTAGTGTTCATAGAATGAATTGTCATAATCTTGAGAATATGGATGATCGTACTATTGATGTTACTTGGAATAATAATAACAATAAGAGATATTTAACTGTATTAATGATTTATACTAAAACTAGTGATAATCATATGGTTGATTTAATTCAAAGTATTTCAATGATTAATATTAATATTGAAGGTGTTAAGACTATTAGTCGTGATAATATTACTTATGAACTTAGTTGTTATGTAACTGGTATAGAACAATTGGATAAACTTATACTAGCAATTAAGAAAAATAGTTTTGTAGAGAAAGTAGAGAGGGCATTTAGATGAGAGTATTAATTCAAAGAAGTAAGGAAGCTAAAGTAGAAGTAGAAGGTAAAATTACTGGAAGCATTGATTCTGGACTTGTTGTCTTAGTTGGTTTTACTGAAGGAGATTCTATTAAAGAAATAGAATATTTAGCTAGAAAGATTGTTAATTTAAGAATATTTGATGATGAGAATGGTGTTATGAATAAGAGTATACTTGACTATGGTGGAAGTGTACTTAGTGTTTCTCAATTTACTTTATATGCTGATACTAATAAAGGTAATAGACCTAGTTATATAAATGCTCTTGGCGGAGATGAAGCTATTAAGTTGTATGATTTATTTAATGAAGAATTAAGAAAATATGTTGAAGTTGGTACTGGAATATTTGGAGCTGATATGAAAGTTAGTTTAGTTAATGATGGACCAATTACAATATGGATGGAGAAGTAGTATGTTAGATAATAAGTTGAATTATAGATTAATTAATTTTACAGCTTTGTTATTACTTTTATATATAGGATTATCAAATATAGGTTTATGGTGGGGTATATTTACTAAAGTAGTATCTATCTTAGCTCCATTTATTATAGGTTTTGCTTTTGCTTATGCTTTAACACCTGTTGTTAAATGGTTAGAGTCTAAAGGTGTACGTAGGTGGTTAGCAATCCTTGGAGTGATAATGGTAATACTACTTGTAGTAGTTGGACTATTAGTTTTAATATTACCTTTACTATATGACCAAGCATCATTACTTGTAGATATGGTATCTAAAGTACTTAATAATTTTGATAATGATTTTAATGTTAGTTTTGGTAGTTTTGAAATAAAGTTAATTGATTATATTAATGATTTTAGTAAGAGTTTAGGCGGATTTGTTTCTAGTACAGCTGTTGATGTTATTAATAAGTCAATTGGATTTATTGGTCAATTTATAGTTGGCTTTGTAGGATTCATTTATTTCTTAACTGATATGGATAAGATTAGAAAAGGATTTAAAGATATTTTACTAAGTATTAGTAAAAGAAGTTTTAAATATTTTAAGATATTAGATGAAGAATTAGGTAATTATTTAAAGGGATTAGTAATATTTATGATTATTCAATTCTTTGAATATAGTATTTTATTTTTAATAGTTGGACATCCAAACTGGTTATTACTTGGAGTACTTGCTTGTTTAACTACTGTTATTCCATATTTCGGTGGTTTAATTACTAATATTATTGCAATTATACTTGCTAGTGTAGTTAGTGTTCCATTACTAATTGCTACTATTGTAATATGTTTAATATTCCCACAATTAGATGGATATGTTATTAGTCCTAAAGTATATGGTAAGACTAATAATGTTAATCCACTAATTACTATTATGGCTGTATCTATTGGTGGTACTGTTGCTGGTATATGGGGAATAGTAATTGCTCTTCCAGTATATTTATTCTTAAGATGTACATATCACTTCTTTAAGAAAGATATTATGAAGGGTGTTAAAGTAGTAAAAGAGACAATTTAATTGTCTTTTTTTTATATATTTGTTATAATATGTGACAAGTTGGGGGATGGATTAGATGGAAGTTACTAATAAAACTAAAGGATTATATCGTAGATTACAAGCAGCTAATAATTTGTTAAAGACTACTAATAATCCCAATGATAAAATTGCATTATGTAATTATGTAGGTAATATTTATGATGCAATAAGTAGTGTTGGTGATAAGAAAATAATAGTTAAAAAGAAAGATATTTTTGGTAGTAATAAATATCATAAGAAGTTTCATAGAAAACTAGTAAAACTAGAAGATATTATGTTAGAGAAGTTTATTCAAGATAAGGAATTTCATTCTAGTTATATGGGAGAAGTTTGCTTTGGAGTAGAGCAATTACATGATGATGATCCAGAATACAATGTAGATTTGTATCAAGAACTTAGTAAGAGTGATTTTGACGATATATTTTTTCAATTTATGAAGAGTATTAATTTAGATGGTTTTTTAGAAGACTATTTAAAAAAGTCTAATATATATAGTTATAAATTAAGTGATGATAATCATACTTTAGGTATGACTTTATATAATCCAGTAAATAGAGATGTAGATGTATTAATAGGGGATTTTATACTTGATATACAAGCTTTATTTACTTTGGCTCATGAATTTGGTCATGTTTATGATATGAGTTTATTTGAAGGTAATACAGAAGAATATAATAGATATTTTTATCAATCTTTTTATGGAGAAGTAGTTTCTAAATTATTTGAAAGATTATTCTTAAGTTATATGATTAATAATAATATTTTAAAAGAGGAAGCTCAGGATAAGTTAATGGAGGTAGATGATAATAATCATGATTATTTACTTACTTCTTATATATTAAGTTTACTTGATGAGGATTTAATTAGAGATTCTGCTTATTCATATTTAAGTGAAGAAGAATTAATTGAAGTGGTTAATAAATATTTTAATAATAATATAAGTGAGTTTGTTAGTGAACTTGATTATGTTGATTTACAAGAAGATTTTACTTATGCTTATGGTGATATTTTATCTATGTTTATTAAGGATTCGATAGATAAGTATGGTTTTTCTAATGAATTAATAGATGAGTTTTTAAAAGTAAGAAGTAATTTATTTGATGAAGAGTTCTTTAGAGAATTTGGTATGGGACCAGATAATTATTTAGATTTATATAAAAAAGAATTGAAACTTTTAAAAAAGTAAGTTATAATAATGGTGTCTTCTTGAGAAAGAGTAGTTAGATGATTATTTTTAGAGAGAATCTGGTTGGTGAAAAGATTTATTATAGTCTAATGAAGACATCTCAAATAAGTGAAGAATGGGTTACTCCATTATCAGTATTTAAAGTAGAATATAAGGTGGCACCGCGAGAAATCGCCCTTTGGTAGTCATCTTTTTTTGTTAGGAGGAGAAAATATGATACAAAGACAAAAAGGTTGCAACGACATTTATGGAAGAGAAGCAAAGATTTGGAAATATGTGGAAAGTGTAGTAGATGCCGCAATGGAAAAGTATAATTATACTTTTATTCGTACACCTATTTTTGAGGCTACTGAATTATTCCATAGAGGTATTGGGGATACTACTGATATTGTTACAAAAGAAAGTTATGATTTTGAAGATAAGGGTGGTAGAAGTATTACTTTAAGACCTGAAGGTACTGCTGGTGTAGTTAGAAGCTATATTGAAAATAAAATGTATGGTGATCCTAATCAACCAGTGAAGGTTTATTATAATGGAACAATGTATAGATATGAGAGACCTCAATCAGGAAGAGATAGGGAACTTACTCAATTTGGTATGGAAGTATTAGGTAGTGATGATCCACTTAGTGATGCTGAAGTTATTTCTCTTGCAGTTAATATTTATAAAATGTTAGGCTTAAAAGAAATAAAAGTTAATATTAATTCTTTGGGTGATACTGAGAGTAGAAATAATTATAGAGAAGCATTAGTAGAGTATTTTAAACCTCATATAGATGATTTTTGTGAAGATTGTAAAGTAAGACTTGAAAAGAATCCATTACGTATTTTAGATTGTAAAGTAGATGCGGAAAATGAAATATTAAAGAATGCTCCTAAGACTCTTGATTATTTAAATGAAGAGAGTCGTGATAGATTTGAAAAGGTTCAAGAGTACTTAGATGTTATGCAAATACAATATGAGATTAATCCTAATATAGTACGTGGACTTGACTATTATAATCATACTGTATTTGAAATTGAAGCAAAAGTAGAAGGATTTGGTTCTAATAATGTATTAGGTGGTGGAGGTCGTTATAATGGACTTGTATCACAACTTGGTGGACCTGAAACTCCATGTATTGGATTTGCATCTGGAATTGGTAGATTAGTACTTGCTTTAGAAAAAGAAAAAGTAAATGTGCCAATTATTGAAGATATTGATTTATTTTTAATGTATGTTAATGAAGATGAAAAGAAATATGCTGCTTATTTAGCACAAGAACTTAGAATGGCAGGATTTATAGTAGATACTGAATATACTGGTAGAGGATTAAAAGGTCAGTTTAAACAAGCTGATAGATTAAAGGCTAAATTTACTTGCGTATTAAATAGTGAAGATTTAGATAATAATGAAGTTAAGATAAAAAATAATAAGACTAAAGAAGAAGAAGTTATTAGTTTAGATGCTATTATTTATTATTTAGATGAACAATTAAATTTAATGGAAGCAGAAGATGATGAATGTGGATGTGGACATCATCATGGTGAAGAACATGAATGCTGTGGACATTGTCATCATGAGGAGGAATGATATATGAAAAAGTATAACAACGGAGAGTTTACTATTAAAAATGTTGGAGATAAAGTTACTTTATATGGATGGGTTCAAAAGAAAAGAAATTTAGGTGGACTTGTATTTATCGATTTAAGAGATAAAAGTGGAATAATGCAAATATGTGTTAAACCAGATAATAAATATTATGATTTAGCTTCTTCACTAAAGAGTGAATCAGTTATTAAAGTAACTGGAGAAATAGTAGAAAGAGAAAGTAAAAATAAAAACATTCCAACAGGAGAAGTTGAAGTAATAATAGATGAATTAGAATTATTAAATGCTTCTGAAGATATTCCTTTTGAAATAGTAGATGATACTACTGCTTTAGAAGATACTAGATTAAAATATAGATATTTGGATCTTAGAAGAAATAAATTAAAAAATAATATATTATTAAGACACGAAGTATTACATTTTATACGTAATAAGATGTATGATATGGGATTTGTTGAAGTACAAACTCCAATTCTTACAGCATCTTCTCCAGAAGGGGCAAGAGATTTTGTAGTACCTTCTAGAAATTTTAAAGGTAGATTCTATGCTTTACCACAAGCTCCTCAAATATATAAAGAATTACTTATGGTTGGAGGATTAGAAAAATATTTCCAAATAGCTCCTTGTTTTAGAGATGAAGATCCAAGAGCTGATAGAACATTAGAGTTTTATCAATTAGATCTTGAGATGAGCTTTGTTGAAGAAGATGATGTATTAGAAGTAGGAGAAGAAATATTCCATAGTGTATTTAGTAAATTTTCTAATAAAAAGGTTAGTCCAAAACCATTTAGAAGAATTGCTTATAATGATGCGATAGATTTATATGGTTCAGATAAACCTGATTTAAGATATGATATGTTAATTAATGATATTTCTGATGTGTTTAAAAATACTGAGTTTAGTGTATTTAAAAATGTATTAGAAGAAAAAGGTATGATTAACTGTATTGTAGTTAAGAATGCTGCTGATAAGTACTCTAGAAAGAAATTAGATGAGTTAACTGAATTAGTTAAGAAGAGAAAAGCATCTGGACTTGCATATATTAAATATGGTGATGAAGTAACTGGAAGTATTGTTAAAGCATTAAGTGAGGAAGAAATTAATAATTTAAGTAAACAATTAAAATTAGAAAATAATGATTTAGTTTTAATTATATCTGGACAAAGAAAAGTAGTTAAACCTTGTTTAGGACTTTTAAGAGTTAAGATTGCTGAAGAATTAGATTTAGCAGATAAAGATAGATTAGAATTATGTATTATTAATGATTTTCCTATGTTTGAATATGATGAAGAAAGAGAAAAATGGGATTTCTGTCATAATCCATTTAGTATGCCACATGATGGAGTTAAGGCATATGATAAAAACTTAGAAGATATATTAGCTTATCAATATGACTTTGTATGTAATGGTAATGAAATTGCAAGTGGAGCAATTAGAAATCATGATTTAGACTTACTTGCTAAAGGATTTGAAATAGTTGGATATGATAGAGAAACAGTAGAAAAGAAGTTTAAATCTATCTTTACAGCATTCAAATATGGATGTCCTCCACATGGTGGAATGGCTCCTGGAATTGATAGAATTATTATGTTAATTCAAGATGAACAAAATTTAAGAGAAGTTCAAGCATTCCCACCAAGTGCTTCAGGACAAGACTTAATGATGGGGTCTCCTAGTGAGTTAGAACCTGAACAATTAGAAGAGTTAGGTATAATAATAAAATCTTAGTTTAACTAAGATTTTTTATTTTTTTATATTTAACTATTAATATAATTTTGATATACTATTAATAGAGTAAAGATAGGTGATTATGATGCCAAAACCTAAGAAAAAATTAAAGATGGAAGATATCAAAAAAAATAGTGATATTGAAGTACTTAGTACAATAGAAAGAATTAAATTACATGAAAGAGAATACTTGATGGTTACAACAGCTATTTTTATGGTAATTATTTGTTTAGTGCTATTTGTTCTTTTTGGTGGATTTAATAAAGAGAGTGCTTTAAATATTTTTAGAGTTGGAGATTTAAATGTTAAATATGATACTGATATTATGGGTTTAAGTGATGTTATTACTTTGAATGAAGATAGTATTGTGAATAATGAAGAAGAGGGTATTAATAGTCAAGCTCATAAATTTAGTATTAGTAATGCTAGTAATGGTGTACATAAATACAATGTTTATATTGAAAATGACTTATCTATGATTGATATAGATGATTGTAGTGATTTACTTGCTAATGATGATGCAATCTATTTTAGTGTTAATAATAGTAGTGTTAGAAAGCTTAGTGAAGTAAAAAAAGATAATGGCTATTTGATTGTTAAAGGTGAAGTTACTGGAGAAAATACTATTAATTATGATTTAAAAATATGGATTTTAAAAGATGATTTAAAAGATTCTAGAAAAAATCATTTTCATGGAAGTATTAAAGTAGAAGAGATAGAAGAAGAGTAATCTTCTTTTTTTTATGTAAATCTTGTAATTATATGAAATGTTTGATATACTTAAGTTGTCAGATAGGTTATGAAACCGGCACATTTAAAACCGACTAAAATAACGATAAGGGAGTCTGGATCAGTTATCGGTGTTGAATACTTAATTAAATATTATTAAGGATCCTAATGATAACGTATGGACACCCACCTGTACAAATGACAGGTTTTATCGTTTGCTAGGTCATCTTATCTGACCTTTTTTTATTGCAATAAAGTAGCAACTATGTTATAATATGTGCACGAAGGAGTGGGTAATATGTTAATTCTACCTATTGCAAACAATAAAAGAATAATGAGTGTACAAGTTAGTTTGGCTGGAGCTACTAAGATTAAAGAAAATGTACATTTTGAAGATGCTGATGAAAGCGATATTATAGTTAATCGTGAGAAATTTTCTGACTCTTCTTTTAGATTGTCTAAAGACGTTAATGCAGCAGCTCAATTTGTAAGAAGTAGAAGTATATTACATCCTAGAAGTTATTTAATAACTACTAAGGAGAGAAGTGATTCTGATAAATATGATGTTTATGCAGTAGAAAAACCTCCTTATAAAGTAGATGATTCTCTAGATTCATTATATAGTGCTGCTTTAACTGATATGAGAAAAGAAATACCAGGAAAGAATAAAGGAAAGTATATATCTTTTAAAAAAATGGGTATTGGCTCTGACTTATCTAATGATAAGATAGCAGAAGTACAAAATATTGTTAAAAACTATGAAAAGAGAGAGTGGCCTAAGTTATTTGAAGAAAGAGGAGTAGCTAATATTAGTGAAACTATAGATTTTATAAATAATTTTGATTATACAATATTAACAGATACAGTAATACCAGAAGATAGTTTACAAGAAGTATTAAACGGATTTCAAGTTATTAAAACTCGTGATTTTAAAAATTTAAATAATTATTATGATATGGCAATGTCTAATGCTGAAATATTTACTAGATTATCTTATTTAAATAAACTAATTAATGAAAGACCTTTAGCAGTAACTGATACTAAACGTTCTAAAGAGAAGAGATTAGTTAAATCTAGAAAGAATGAGGAAAAGAAGATTGCCTAAATATTCACGTTTAGAAAAAATAATAGGTAAAGATAAATTAAAAGATTTAAGTAATAAAAGTGTTCTAGTTTTAGGATGTGGTGGTGTCGGTGGTTATGTAGTTGAGGCACTTGCTCGTAGTGGAATTGGAACACTTATTTTAGTGGATTTTGATAAGATAGATGAGAGTAATATTAATAGACAAATAATTGCTTTGGATTCTACTATTGGTAGATTAAAAGTAGATGTTTTGGAAGAGAGAATAAAAGATATTAATAAAAATATTAAAGTTATTAAAATTAGTGAATTTATTGATGATAAAAATTTTGATATTTTATTTGCTAATAGTATTGATTACTTTGTAGATGCATGTGATACTATGATTACTAAAAAGATGGTAATTAAAGAGTGTTTAAAAAGAAAGATTAAGTTTATATCTAGTATGGGAACTGGTAATAAATTAGATCCTAGTAAGTTAATGATTACTAGTTTAGATAAAACTGTTAATGACCCATTAGCGCGTGTTTTGAGAAAGTTTGTTAAAGATGAAAAGATAAAAAAGAAGATAATGGTTTTATCTTCTTCTGAAGTTCCTATTAAAGTAGGAGATAGAACACCTGGTTCTACTGCTTTTGTTCCTAGTGGTGCAGGACTTTTGATTGCTAGCTATATTGTAAGAGAGTTTATAAAAAAAGAATGACTTAGTCATTCTTTTTGTTAGTAAAGAAGTTTTTAATAAGACTTCTATAATTTTCTGTATAATCCAATTACTTTTCCTAGAATTGTACATTCTTTTAAAATAATTGGTTCCATTGTATCGTTTTCAGGTTGTAATCTAAAATAGCCATTTTCTTTATAGAAAGTTTTAACTGTTGCTTCATTATCTTCATTCATAGCAACTACTGTTTCTCCATTTCTTGCAGTATCTCTTCTTTCTACTATTAGAATATCTCCATCATAGATTCCTACATTAATCATTGATTCTCCACTTACTCTTAAAGTAAATACATCATTTTTAGTAGTAATTAAATTAGCTGGTAGAGAAAAATACTCATCTGGCATTTCAATTGCTTCAATTGGGGTACCTGCAGTTACTTTTCCAACTAGAGGTACATCAACAACGTTTTCTTCTTTTTCAATATATTCATTTGGTACTAGTAATTCTATTGTTCTATTTTTACTATTATCTTTTTTTATGTAACCTTTTTCTTCTAATTTAGATAAATGAAAATGTATAGTAGCAGGTGAGTGAAGGTTCGCTTCTTCACCAATTTCACGTACTGTTGGTGGATAACCGTTTTTGGCTATTAATTGTTTCAAAATCTTTAAAATAAACTCTTGTCTATTAGTTAACTTTTCCATAGATACCTCCTTCTTATATGAATAGTTTAACATTATATGTGTAAAATGTCAAACAAATGTTTTAATAATTGTTGACACGAACGAGTGTTCGAATTATAATTGAAGTGTAAGTTGAAAGGAGAGAGGTTTTATGGTATACGCAAATTATTTAAAGAAAGGATTGGTTATTTTAATGATCTATGTTGTTGCTACTATATTATTATTAATTGCTAGTAACAGAATAGAAAGATTAGATAATAACAATAATACTTATGAAGGAGGTGCAATTAGTCTAGTTTCTAATAAATAAATTATGTTATACTAATAGCAGGTGATAAAAATGAAAAGAATAATATTAGTAGACGGTAATAATTTATTATTTAGAAGTTTTTATGCAACTGCTTATTCAGGAGTTATTATGAAAAATTCTAAAGGCTTTCCAACTAATGCTTTGTATGGCTTCATTAATATGATGAATAAAATAATTAAAGAAGAAAATCCAAGTTATATTATGGTAGCATTTGATAAAGGAAAGACCTTTAGACATAATAAATATGATGATTATAAAGCTGGTAGAGCAGCAATGCCTGATGAATTGAAATTACAATTTCCTAAAGCTAAAGAAATATTAGATACTATGGGTATTAAACATTTTGAAATTGATAATTATGAAGCAGATGACATTATTGGTACACTAGCAAAAAAAGTAGATGAAGAAGATGAGTTTGTTGCGACTATTGTAAGTAGTGACAAAGATTTATTACAACTTATTAGTGATGAAGTAACGGTTAAATTATTAAAACAAAAAGATGCTATTTATATGACACCGGAAGTATTTAGAGAAACCTACTTGGTTGATCCAATTAGAATGGTTGATTTAAAAGCACTTATGGGAGACTCTTCTGATAATATTCCTGGAGTAAAGGGAATAGGAGAGAAGACAGCAATCAATTTATTATCTAAATATGGTAGTTTAGATAATTTATATGAAAATATAGATAATATAAGTGGAAAGACTAAAGAAAAATTAATTGAAGATAAAGATAAAGCTTATATGAGTTATGATCTTGCTACTATATATAGAGAAGTACCACTTGATTTCTCACTAGAAGATTGTAAATATGATGGAGTAAATGAAGAAAAATTTAAGAGTGAATTAGAAGAATTAGAATTTCATTCATTACTTCGTAAATTTGATTTTAGTAATGTAGAAAAAGAAGAAGAGAAGGAAGAAGAAAAAGAGCTTATTATAAAAGATATGAAGGATTTTAAAACATGTGATTTCTCCTTTTACTTAGAAACCAGAGGATCTGTTTATAGTAAGAGTGAAATATTAGGTATGGGTATTTATGATGGGGAGGCTGGATACTTTATACCAAAAGAGGAGTTAGAGAATTATAGGGAGTTATTTTCTAACTCTTCTAAGAAATATACTTATGATTTAAAGAAGAATATTGTTGTATTAAATAATCTTGGAATAAAAATAGATCATTGTAATTATGATATGATGATTGCTTGTTATTTACTTGATTATGTTGTTAAAGATGATATTAGTTTTGTAGGACAGAAGTTTAATTGTAATATTCCTTTATATGAGGATTTATATGGTACTGATAAGAGACCTAAGGAAATTAGTTTAGATGAATTAAAAGATGTTTGTATTAGAAAAGCTAAATTAATATATGATACTAAGAGTCGTTTGTTGCATGAGATTGAATTAGAAGAAATGAGTGATTTATTTAGTAGTATTGAGATGCCTCTTACTTATGTACTTGCTGATATGGAGTTAACTGGTATTAAGGTTGATACTGATTATTTAACTTCAGTTGAAGTAGAATTAAAAGAAAAATTAGATAATTTAGAACAAGAAATATATAAAGATGCAGGATGTGAATTTAATATTATGAGTCCTGCTCAATTATCTAAAATATTATTTGAAAATTTAGAAATACCATATCCTAAAAGAGTAAAAGATGGTAAATATTCTACTAGTAAAGATATTTTGGATAAGATTAGATTTGTACATCCTATTGTCGACAAAATACTTGAATATCGTACATTATCTAAGTTGTATACAAATTATGCAGTAGGATTAAAAGCAGAAGTTAGAGATGATGGAAGAATACATACTATATTTACTCAAACATTAACACGTACTGGAAGATTATCATCAATTGAACCTAATTTACAAAACATACCAGCAAGATCAGATTATTCTAAACTAATTAGAAAAGCATTTATACCAGATGAAGATTCTGTATTGTTATCATCTGATTATTCACAAGTAGAACTAAGAGTATTTGCTAGTATGAGTAATGCTACTAACTTAATACAAGCATTTAAAGATGATAAAGATATTCATGCTAAGACTGCTAGTGATATTTTTAAAGTACCAATAGAAGATGTTACAAAGGATATGAGAAGAACAGCTAAAGCAGTTAACTTTGGAATATTATATGGTATTAGTAGTTTTGGACTTTCTGAAGATTTGGGTATTGATATTGGTACAGCTAAAAAATTTATTGATAATTATTTAGAGACATATCCAGGAATACAAGATTATATGGATAATTTAAAGGCTAGAGCTTATCAAGATGGTTATGTTAAGACTTTAATGAATCGTAAGAGAGTTATTGAGGAGTTAAAGAATAAGAATTATATGATTAGACAGAGTGGAGAGAGAATGGCTCTTAATACACCTATTCAAGGTACTGCTGCTGATATACTTAAAAAAGCTATGGTTGAGATATATCAAGAGTTTAATAAGAGAAAATTAAGGAGTAAAATGTTAATCCAGGTACACGATGAATTAGTATTTAATGTCTTAAACTCTGAACTTGATGAAGTAAAAGAGATAGTTAAGAATATAATGGAAAATACTTTTAAGATGAAAGTACCATTAAAAGTAGATATTGAAGTAGGTAATAATTGGTATGAAGCAAAATAAAAAAGCATTTATAATGCTTTTTTTATTTATATAAATAATTTGTTATTTAACTTCATATTATTCACCTAATTATATATTATTATAATTCTTGCAAATAAAGCTAATCAATTATAAAATAGTTGTTATATTGGAGATGATTATATGCCTGAAAAACCAGAAGTAATTACTGTTGTTAAAAGTTTAAAACCTAGACTTATTGGGAAGACTATTACTAATTGTAATGTTTATTGGGATAATATAATTGCTTATCCTACTGTTGATGAATTTAGAAAAAAAATTATTAAGCAAAAGATTAATGATATTAAAACTAGAGGTAAGTTTATTGTTGTTATTTTAGATGATTATTCTTTACTTATTCATTTACGTATGGAAGGTAAGTTTATGTTTAGAGAAAAAAATGATGAAGTTACTAAACATGAACATGTGGAATTTATATTAGATGATTCTATTTCATTTAGATATCATGATGTACGTAAATTTGGTAAGATGTATTTAATTGATAAAGATAAAGTAAATTTGGTTAAACCTTTAAGTGAATTAGGGCTTGAATATGATGATAATAATTTAACTAAAGAGTATTTAATTGATAAATTTAAAAATAAAAAACTACCAATAAAGAGTGTTTTATTGGATCAAAGTATTATTACTGGAATTGGTAATATATATGCTGATGAAATATTATTTATGAGTGGTATTAATCCATTAAGGAAAGCTTGTGATATTACAATAGACGAGTGTGATAAGATTATTAAGAATACTCGTGAAGTATTGGAAGCTGCTATTGAAGCAGGTGGTACTACTATAAAATCTTTTACATCTTCTGAAGGAGTACATGGTTTATTTCAACATTCATTAAAATGTCATGGTAGAAGTGGAGAACCATGTCCTAATTGTGGAGAAATATTAGTTAAGATAAAAGTAGGTGGAAGAGGTACTACTTATTGCAAAAAATGTCAAAAAATGATATAATATGCGCCTGAAGAGGTGGTTATTGTGAATATTAATTTTTTTAATAAACCCAAAAGACAGTCTAAACTGAAAAAAGTGTTTAAGAGTGGAGTAGCATATGCTTTTGTTGGTGGATGGATTGCTTCTAGTATTGTTAATAAAATTGGAAGTCTTTTTAAAGAAGACGATAAACTAGTTGATGATTCGATTAAAACTGTCAATGATAAAGTTAGTGAAAATAATGATGAAACTTCTATTGTTGATCAATTTTGGAATGTATTGGATGAAAGAGATAGTAAATATAGTGATTTAGCTCCTAGTGGTAATAGTGAGTATGGTAAATATCAAGGAGTAGATATTTCTAATCTTAATGGTGATGTTGATATTAAAGCTTTAAAAGATAATGGTATTAATTTTGTTATGATTAGAGAAATTGAAGCAATTGATATGGATTATGCAAATGACCATTTAGATAATTTAGATTATTCTTGGTTAGCAAATGTAGAAAAATGTGTAGAGAATGATATGCCATTTGGTATTTTTATCTATTCTAGAGCAACTACTGAAAATATGGCTAGGCAAGAAGCTGTAAAAGTTATTAAATTTTTATCTAAATATAATGTTAGACCAGATTTCCCTATTTATTGGGATATAGAGGCACAAGAGACGGAACCTTTAAAGGATGAAGAAAATAATTTTGTTAATTCTCGTGATTTTATTTATAATAATCCAGAACAGGTAGTTAAAAACTTTAAAGCTTTTGCTGAAGTATTAGAAAAATATGGTTATTATGTAGGAATATATGCATCAGATTCAGTTCTTAATATTATTGATCCAGATGGCAACAAATTAAAAGATTATTCTGTATGGGCAGCATGTTATAAATATGGAGAAGGTGGAACACAAATGGATTTCTATACTAATTTTGATCCTATTACTCCTGATTATCCACATGTTGATATGTTTCAATTTTCTTGTACTGGATTATTATCTGGAAATGAGAATCATACTATAGATTGTAATTTGTCTTTGTATAATTATGCTAAGATAATCCACGAGAAAGGTTTAAATATACCTCTAGATTATGAATTATATTTTGGTGATAATCCAACTTATCAAGAAATAGTAGATGGTGATTATCCTAAAACTAAAAAAGTTAGATAGAGTAATTTTACTCTATTTTTTTATGTATTTTTTTTAAAAAATATGTAATAATATATAATGTAGAGAATATCGGAGGGGTATTATGAAAAAGACAAAAGTAATATGTAGTACTGGCCCAGCATGTAATGATGTTAAGATTATGACTGAGATGGTTAATGTTGGTATGAATTGTGCAAGAATTAATTTAAGCCATGCTACTTATGATGATATACTAGAAACTATTGAAATTGTTAGAAAAGTTAGAAATATTACGCATATGCCTGTTGCGATTATGTATGATACTAAAGGACCTGAATTTAGAACTCTTAGTTTTGATCGTGGAGGAGTAACTCTTCATACAGGTGATAAAATACGTATGAGTAAAACTTGTATACGTGGTAATAAGAAAGAGTTTGGAGTTAATCATAGTGAAGCTATTGATTATATTAGAGTAGGAGATCATGTATTAGTTGATAATGCTTTACTTGATTTAGAAGTAGTAGATAAAAAAGATGATTATGTTGTATTAAAAGCTCTTAATGATGGTAAGATACAGAATCATAAGACTATTAATGTTCCTGGTGTTGATTTAAATTTAGATTTTATTAGTGATATAGATAAAAAAGATATAGCTTTTGCAGCTGAACATTCATGTGATTATTTAGCTTTATCTTTTGTTAATACTAAAGAAGATGTAAGAGCAGCTCGTAAGATTATTGAAGACAATGGTGGAGATGCTAGAATTATTTCTAAGATTGAAAGTAGAATGGGCATAGAAAATATTGATGAAATAATTAGAGAATCTGATGGTATTATGGTTGCACGTGGAGATCTTGGCGTAGAAGTCCCAATGGAAGAGTTACCAATATTACAAAAAAATATAATTACAAAATGTCGAGAGAATGGTAAGTTTGCGATAGTTGCGACTGAAATGCTTGCTTCTATGTATGAAAGTCCAAGACCTACTAGAGCAGAAGTTTCTGATGTTGCAAATGCTGTAATTGATGGAACTGATTGTGTTATGTTATCTGGTGAGACTACTGTTGGTAAGCATCCAATAGATGCAGTTAAAATAATGAGTAGAATATGTGAATATGTTGAGTCAACAATTGATTATACTAAGCATACAGCTTATAAAAGAACTATAGGTATTAGTGATACAATTGCTAAACTTGTTGTCGATGCTGTTGAGTATTCTAATATTAAGTTGATTGTTACTACTACTATGACAGGTTTTACTGCTCGTAAGATTAGTAATTTAAGACCAAATTGTATAATTCTTGCTTGTTGTCCATCTAATCATATAGCAGAGAAGGTTGCTTTAAACTTTGGAGTTAAACCAATAGTTACAGATGTATATGAGAGTACAGATGAGATGGTTGAGACAGCTAGAAAGTTTGCTAAAAAAGAGTTTAAATTAAGAGAAGGAGATTTAATTATTGTTACTGGTGGCTTCCCATTAGGTAGAACTAGGAGAACTAATTATTTAAGAATTGTTGAAGTTTAAAAGCTGTATATACAGCTTTTTATTTACTTTTAATTTTTTTATGATATAATACAAGCCACAGGCGAGGTGTTACTATGACTACTACTTTTAGTAGAGAAGAGAAAGATGCAGTGGTTGATTTTGCTTTTGAAGAAATAAATTATTGGTTTTCAAATATTAATGAGCCTTGTTGGTATTTTATTGATACTGATGATTCTTATATGAAAGATAAATTAAAGAAAAAAATATTAAATATGGATACTACGAATCTTTTATATTCTAATGAGATAGTTGATTTTGATGGGGCAAAGAATCTAAATGATGATTTTAAGTTTCTGAAGATTCGTGATGCTGTTATGGATGGAGATAAATTGCTTCTTTTTACTAATATATTAGACTATGAAAAATGGTATATTGAAAATCATCCAGAGGAAAATATGAAACATCCTCTTATAAGTAGAATTAATTTTCTTAGGGATAGTCTTTTTAATGATTATAATGCAAGAATGATATTTTTATTATCTCAAGAAGAGAATAAGGCTTTTCAATTATATGGGTTAGACTTTTATACACAAAATTTTTCTGATAAAGATTTGGATTTTTTAATTAAAAGAAGAAAAGAAGAATATATTTTTACAGAAAGTGAAAAAAAAGAATTAAGTAAACAAAAAAAACTACGTTAAAGTAGTTTTTTTATATCAAAATATAAATCATATAGTTTTTGTACACCATTTTCTAAATAGTAATAGTGAAATATATATGGAACAAATAAGCATAGTGTAATTAGAAATAATAGTAACAATGGAATATTTTCAAAAGCTAAGAATCCTAATAAAAATAAAATTGTTCCAATTCCAGTAAAAAAAGTAACTATTAAATGAACTAATCTTTCATGTTGAAAGAATAAAATCCAAGTATAAACTTCTTCAGATAAATTTTTATCTATTTGTTTTTTCTTTATTTTTTGTTCAAGTTCTTTACAATATGTCGATAGTTTTATTTTCATTTTTCCTCCATTATCTTTTCAGATATAGTTGAATTGTCAAAATCTTCTTCCATTAAGAATTCATGGATTATTTCTTCTTTATTAGCAACTAGCATTTCTTCAATTCTATCAACTCGACATTTTTCGGCTTTGATAATAGATTCTACTTTATCTACAGCTTCATCTAATTTATCATTTACTACTACATAGTTATATTTGGTTACTTCATTTATTTCTTTATAAGCTATATTAAATCTTTCTATTATTTTTTCTTTGTCTTCTGTCTGTCTATTTTTTAATCTAGATAGTAGTGTTTTTTCAGATGGTGGCATGATAAAGATGAATAGGGCTTCTGGTACTAATTCTTTTATTTTTTTAGCTCCTTGTATTTCTATTACTAATATTACATCTATTCCTTTTTCTAGCTTTTCTACTATTTTTTCTTTAGGAGTACCATAATAGTTATTAGCATATTCTGCATATTCTAAGAAATAATTATTATTTATTTTTTCTTCAAAGTCTTCTTTTTCTAGGAAGAAGTAGTTTACTCCTTCAACTTCTCCTTTTCTTGGTTTTCTTGATGTTGCGGAAACTGATATCCAAATATTTTTGTTATTTTCTACTACTTTGTTAACTATAGTATCTTTTCCAGCTCCAGATGGTCCTGATACGACTATTAATTGTCCTTGCTTCTTTTGTTTAATCATAAATCCTCCTTATATAAATGGTTTTTATATTCTAAATCAATTAAGTTTTCATTATAAGGTAAATCATAGATCTTAGTTGTTTCTAATTCATATTCTAACATTGGATCTTTTTCTCTAGTTATTTTAGAAATAATAGGTATATCTATTTCTTTTTTTATTATATTTAAGTATTCTTTTCCTTTTTTATTCATACCTAGTGGTCTAATATAAGTTATATTTTTAAAAGTATTAGCTTTATTTTTAGTAAAGTTTAATAAGATATGTAATAGGGCTCTACTTATTTTATTGTATGTAAGATGTTTTCTTTTTAACTTAGTTATTAATTCATCATAGTTATTACATGTTAGTATTGCTTCTTTTATATTTTTAGTAAATCCATCTGGTACTGTTTGATATAAATCTAGGTTTTCTTCTGTTAATATTTTATATTTTAATAATTTATAGTAATCATCTATAAAATGTAAGTTATTTAATCTTTTTAAAGTGTTTTCTGGTACATAATCTTTAATATCATTATTTTCTTTTAAATTATTTCTTATAGCAGTTGCACTTGCTATTTCATTTAATAATTCTTTATCATGATAATCATTAGTTCTTTGTATTGTTTCTGGTATAATTTTATAATTATTTAGTAATATTGCTTTTATATAACTTATTCCTAATAAATCATTTGGAGTAGTTATTTTTTTATTAGTTAATTCTTCTAAAGCTAAGGATAGAGCAGTTGGATAATTATTACCAAACTTACAATAAATTTTTACTAGTTTATCAAAGTCTTCATTATCTATTTGTGTTTTAGCAATTAATTTTAAATCTTCAATATTATTTGATTCGCTACCAAATATTACCTTTTCACAGTTTAATTTTTCTAAAATAGTAATAGCACCATAAGCATAATAGTCAGCACTTTGAGTTGAGAAAGGGAAAGGTAATTCTACTACTAAGTCAGCACCTAATTCTAAAGCTATATCTTTTCTTTTCCATTTATCTATTATTGTTACATCTCCACGTTCTGTGAAATTACCATTCATTACTACGATAATAGTATAATCAGGATATTTTTCTTTTATTTTGTTTATATGATAGAGATGTCCATTATGAAATGGATTGTATTCAGCTACTATACCAATAGACTTCATATTATTCTTCCTTTCATTGCTCTTATTTTATCATATTTTAGTGATAAATAGAAGTGTCAAGTACTGATTATATTTGTCAAATACACCAAATAGATGTGTAAAATGTGGTATAATTAATTAACTGGAGGAGTCTTTTATGAAAGTAGTAGTTGTTGCGGGAGGAACTGGTGGTCATATTTATCCAGCAGTTGCAATAATTAATAAGATTAAAGAAAAAGAAAAGAATAGTGAATTTTTGTATATCGGTACTACTGATCGTATGGAAAAAGATATTATTCCAAAGATGGGTATTAAGTATGTTGGACTTGAAATGAAAGGTGTTAGTAAGAACTTGATTCATGATTTTAAAGTACTTGGTATGTTTAAAAAAGCAAGAAAGAGGGCATTTGAAATACTTCAAGAGTTTAAGCCAGATGTAGTAATTGGAGCTGGTGGATATATTACTGCTCCTGTACTTTATTCGGCTCACAAGTTGGGAATACCTATTTTAATACATGAACAAAATTCTATTCCAGGTAAGTCTAATAAATTTATTAGTAATTTTGCAGATACAATATGTGTATCGCTTCCTAATAGTGTTAATTATTTTGATAAGAAAAAGACTATTCTAACTGGTAATCCTAGAAGTGAAGAAATTATTAAAGCAGAAAAATTAGATAAAACTAGTTTAGGATTTAGTAAAGATAAAAAGTTAGTTGTTATTGTTATGGGATCTTTAGGATCTACTACTATGACTGAAAGATTAAAAGAAATAATAGCTGGTTTTGAGAATAAGAATTATCAAGTCCTTATAATTACAGGTAAAGCATATTTTGATAAATATCGTGGTGTAAAATTACCTAGTAATGTTAAATTAGTATCATTTATGGATAATTTGATTAATTTATTAAAAGATACTGATTTAATTGTTACTCGTGCTGGTGCTAGTACAATAGCTGAAATTACTGCTATTGGGTTACCTGCTATTATGGTACCTAGTCCTTATGTTGCAAATAATCATCAATATAAGAATGCTAAAGAATTAGAAGATGCTGGTGCTTGTAGAATTGTACTTGAAGAAGATTTTAATAAAGATAATATTATTCGTGAAATAGATAAATTATTTGATAATAAAGATGATTATGATAAAATGGTTGTTGCTAGTAAGGGATTAGGGGTAAAAGACTCTGCTACTAAAATATATGAGGAAATAAAAAGAATTATTAGGTGATGTTTATGGACATTATAAAACTACTTGAGAAGGAAAATTTAGGTAAAATAGAGAAGAATGTTCTATTAAAGAAATATACTACTTATAGAACTGGCGGAAAAGCGCTAGGCATTATTTATCCAAAGAATATAAATAATTTGGTTAAAACTATTAATATTCTTAATGAAAATAATGTTAAATTTAAAATACTTGGCAATGGTTCTAATTTATTATTTAGTGATAAGTTTTATGATGGTATTTTAATTAGATTAAGTGAGTTTGATAAAGTAGAATTCTTTGGTAGAAATAAATTAAGAGTTAGAGTAGGAGCTGGTTATCCTCTTGTTAAGCTTTCTTTGTTATGTGCTAAAAGAAGTCTTACTGGACTTGAATTTGCATCAGGTATTCCTGGTACTGTAGGTGGGGCTGTTTATATGAATGCTGGCGCTTATAAGAGTGATATGGGATATGTTGTTGAAAATGTTAAAGTTCTTACTGATAAAAATAAAATTATTACTTTAGAAAATAAAGAAATGGAGTTTCATTATAGAAGTTCATTCTTACAAAAACATCCAGGATATGTATGCTTAGAAGTTGTACTTAAACTTGCAAAAGGTAAAAGAGATGCAATTGAAGAAGTAATAAAAGAAAGACGTCAAAGAAGAATAGAATCACAACCATTAGAATATCCATCTGCTGGATCAGTATTTAGAAATCCAGAGGGGAATTTTGCCGGCAAGTTAATTGAAGATTTAGGACTTAAAGGTAAAAAAATAGGTGGAGCTATGGTTAGTGATAAGCATGCTAACTTTATTATTAATTATGATAATGCTAGTAGTAAAGATATAAAAGAATTAATTGAATTATGTCATGATTCAGTATTAAAAGAATATGATATAGATATGAAGTGTGAACAAGAATTTGTAAATTGGGAGTAGAATATGGCTAAAAAACTAGTTAAGAAAAGAAAATTAAAAGTATTTAGTTTATTTATAGTTCTAGTGGTTTTCTTTGGACTAGTTTTTTTCGTTTATATTAGTTTTAAAATACCTGTACAGAATATAGTTATTAAGAATACTACATATATTAATGATGATTATATATTAGATATGGCTGGTATTAGGGATTATCCAAGTTTTATTTTAACTTCTTCATCTAGTGTATCTAAGAAATTAGAAAAGTCTCCTTATATTGAAAAAGCTAAATTAAAGAAAAGATTTTTTAATATGTTTATTTTAGAAATAGATGAAAATAGATCTTTATTTTATAACAATTCTAATAAGAAAGTTGTATTAGAAAATGGAGAAGAAATTAGAGAAGATAGTATTAGTCATGAGTTTAGAATACCTAGACTTATGAATTATGTACCTGATAAAAAATATAAAAGTTTTGTTAAAGGTATGAAAGAAATAAAAAAAGATATACTTGGAAAGATATCTGATATTGAGTATGTACCTAATGATTTTGATAAAGATAGATTTGTACTTTATATGGATGATGGAAATATGGTTTATTTAACTCTTACTAAGTTTAAAATGATTAACTACTATAATGATGTTTTGGAGCAATTAGAGGGAAAACATGGTATACTATATTTAGATAGTGGAAATCATTTCCAAATAAAGGAGTAGAGATTATGAAAAAAGTAAAGGGAAGAGAAATACTAAAATATAGTTTGATCTTTATTTACTTTTTTTTGTGCTTACAAATATTTTTTCAAATGTTTAGTGGGGACTTAGTTTATAATTATGGATTTAGTTATGCACTTGTACGTGGTGAATTACCATATGTTGATTTCAATATGATTATTCCACCATTTGGTGCTTTAATGTATACTATTCCATTAAAAATATTTGGAGTTCATTTAATAGTACTTAATTTATTTCAAGCATTACTTTGTACAATTATGTTTTATTTATTATTTAAAATGTTTGATAAAAAAGCTTATTTATTATTAATTGCTAGTGCTATTATGTTGCCAATACCACTACCTACAGTTTTTTTTGAGGGATATAATTTTATATTGTTATTTGAATTAGTACTTTTATTATATTTAGAGAAAATAAAAGCTAATGACTATGTAATTGGATTAGTATTAGGACTATCTTTTTTAACTAAACAGACTGTAGGATTATGTTTTTGTTTACCTACAATTTATTATTTATTTAAAAATTATAAGAAGGTATTAAAAAGAATAGGTGGATTCATTATACCTATACTATTATTTATTATTTATTTACTAATTACTAATAGTTTTAATAACTTTATTGATCAATGTTTCTTAGGAATGCTTGATTTTACTAATAAAAATGGTAGTAAATTTACTTGGTATTTAGTTCTTTCAATTTTATTAGTAATTATTAATATATATTTAATAATTAAAGATAAGAAAAATATTAATAATTATTATGTACTAGCTTTTGCTAGTATAGTATTACCTTTGTTTGATCATTTACATATTTCAATATATTTATTTGCTATTTTATTTTTAATAATTAATAATTATAAAACTTCAAATAGAGTTGCTATTAATACAACATTAATTTGTATTTCAATACCTATTATATGGTTTTTGTTTTACTTTAATTTTAGAATTCCTATTATTACAAAAGATAAACATTTTGTAGGGTACTTTTTTAATTCTTATAATTATAATAAAGTATCTTCAGTTAATAAATATATTCAAAAAAATGATTCAAAGAGATTCATAATATTAAGTGAATGGGCTTATTATATAAAAATAGTTAATGATTTGGATATAGAATGTTATGATTTAATAAATATGGGTAATAATGGATATAATAGTACTGAAAAGATTATTAATAAATTGAATAAGGAAAAAAAAGCTTATTTCCTTGTTAATATTAAAGAATACAAAGCTAATTATTTTAATCAACAGATTGATAAAGAAGTTTTAAAATATGTTATTGATAACTATAAAAAAGTTGATAACTTTGGCAATTTTGCTGTTTATTATAAGGAGTAGATAATATGAATAAGAAGATGATATTTAGATTATTATT
>CAMOYT010000013.1 GCA_946630315.1 uncultured Bacillota bacterium
CCCCTGACCTTTTGGTTCGTAGCCAAACACTCTATCCAACTGAGCTACGAGCGCAGACAAAAGTTGTTTAGCTACTATAATAAATAAATTGTAGCTTTAGAGAAGATTTCCTCTCTACTGCTATAATTTATCATTTTTGTAATTAATTGTCAATATTTATTAGTAAATTATTATTATAATTAATTAAAAAAACGTTGATTTTCAACGATTTTTACAAAATTGGTGGCTCCAGCGGGAATTGAACCAGCGACACACGGATTTTCAGTCCGTTGCTCTACCGACTGAGCTATGAAGCCATTTACTTAAACTGTTACTATTTAACATGATTAAGTACTAATCTATATAAAAAGCTCATACCTAATGGTTAATAAGAAAAGCGTCTGTCTGCTTTTCATGAACTGAGCTGTCTATCAAAATGGCGGTTCCTACGGGACTCGAACCCGCGATCTTCTGCGTGACAGGCAGACGTGTTAACCAGCTGCACCAAGGAACCAAAATATAAAAATGGTTGCGGGAATAGGATTTGAACCTATGACCTTCGGGTTATGAGCCCGACGAGCTACCGAACTGCTCCATCCCGCGATTTAAAAGTGGCGGAGAAGAAGGGATTCGAACCCCTGCGCCGCTCGCACGACCTCCCGGTTTTCAAGACCGGTCCCTTCAACCAGACTTGGGTACTTCTCCGTATGGTGCCTAAGGCCGGACTTGAACCGGCACGAGGGTTGATTCTCGCAGGATTTTAAGTCCTGTGCGTCTACCAATTCCGCCACTCAGGCACAAATAAATGGTGATCTGTATGAGATTCGAACTCATGACCCCTTGATTAAAAGTCAAGTGCTCTACCGACTGAGCTAACAGATCAAAAAACAAAAAAATGGCTGCCTCAGCTAGATTCGAACTAGCGCATGTCAGAGTCAAAGTCTGATGCCTTACCGCTTGGCTATGAGGCAATAAAAAGTGGTGGAGAGAGATGGATTCGAACCATCGAACTCAAAGAGAACAGATTTACAGTCTGTCGCGTTTAGCCACTTCGCTACCTCTCCATAAGTGGTGCCGAAACCAGGACTTGAACCCGGAACCTACTGATTACAAGTCAGTTGCTCTACCAATTGAGCTATTTCGGCAAATGGTGGGCGATATAGGACTCGAACCTATGACCCCCTGCTTGTAAGGCAGGTGCTCTAACCAACTGAGCTAATCGCCCGAATGCACTCGGTTGACAGTTATAAATATATCAATTATTCGTTGTTTTGTCAATAAAATTTATACTTTTTTTAATTATTTTTAAGTTTTTCCTCAATCCAGTTATCTAATTTTTTTTCTAAAGTTGTAAAACCATTTTCAGTTTCTTGTATAACTTTTGATTTTGGTCTACTTATTCTGTAATCAATATTCTTAATTGATAATTTACATTGTCTACTTTTTTTATTAACATCAATAATCTCAACATTTATTTTTTCATTGATATTAACATAGTCATTTACGTTCTTCACAAATGATGATGAGATTTCTGAAATATGAATTAAACCATTGTAATTATTATTCATGGATACAAAAATTCCATATTTTTCAATTCCTGTTACTATTCCTTCAACAATATCTCCTACTTTATATTCTTTCATATTTCTCGCCTCTTTGCTTATTATAGCAAATTATTTGTTTATTAACAACTTTATGTTATAATTAGTTTGGTGATTTTATGAAAGAAAATGATGAAGTTGTTACAAAAATTATTTCTGTTATTGATAAAATAAGACCATTTTTAATTAATGATGGTGGTAATCTTGAATTTGTAAAATATGAAGATAACATTGTTTATGTTAGAATGATGGGTGCTTGTGCTGATTGTGCAATGATAGATTTAACATTAAAAGATGGTATTGAAGAATTTATTACTAGCGAAATACCAGAAGTAAAAGAAGTTATAAATATAGACAATATTAATGATTAAAAAAAAACAGTCTTTTGGCTGTTTTTTTATCCTTCGATTTCACTTTCAAGCTCTCCGAATAGTTGTTCTTGAAGTTCAATTTGTTTTCTAATTTCTTCTGCTTTTTGTCTTTCTTCTTCTTCTCTTCTAAGATTTTCTTCTATATCTTCAGAAATTGCTTCTCTTTGAGCTTTAATTTTTTCTACTGCTTCTTGATTTTTTCTTTTTATTTCTTCTAATCTAGCTTCCTCTTCTCTTCTTGCTTCTTCTGCTTCTTGTTTAGCTCTATTAGTCTTTTCTTGTTCTAATTTCTTTTGTTTGATACTCTCTAGCGCAGCTTTCATTTCATCAATATCACTTGATCCAGTAATTACATTTTCTATTTCATTAATATTGTCATCTGCAATACTATTGTATGTTTCATCTAACTTATCAGAAATATCACTTTCTATATCATTCTCTAACTTTGTGTCACTAGAGATTATTTCAAAGTCTTCAGACTTATTGCTATCTCTTAACAATGATTTTAAATCTATTTTTGGTATTTCAGGTAATTTAGGTCTAACTATTTCTACATGATTTGGTTCTTCTTCCAAATTAACATTAGAGTTAATTACTCTTTCTGAATTTTTAGAAATATAATCTTGTTGTTCTTCTTCCATTGGAATTTCATCCATAGCTGTAGAAATTTCTTCAACTATATTTTCAGGTGTAATAGCTTCATCAGTAGCAGTCATATCTATGCTTGTATCAGTTAATGATTCAGATTCGTCAATATTTTCTTTTCTTTCTGGAGCAACTATCATTTCTTCACGAGTAGTGCCTTCAAATTCGTCTTGTGCTGGTTCAACAATGTTCTCCATAGTAGTGACTTCTTCTGATGGCATTTCTAGTCTTGCCATAAGCATTCCTGCATTGATATTGCAATTCTCTTTCCATACAGATTTTATTTTTATTGCTCTATTTTTAACACTTTCTACTCCAGGATAATCAGGTATGATGGCATTTATTTTTTCTTCTAGTCTAGCTATTAATTCAGCTCTATTATCTTGCTCATAAACCATTTCTTCTGTATTACCAACTTCAGTATTGTTGCTAAAAACGGCTTTAAATTTTTCTACTTTCTTTTCAATAGATGCATGTGATTCTTCTTTTAATTTTATTTTTCGAACGTAACCATTCATTTTTACTCTATTGTAATCAGTTGGCAATAGTTCATAATTCGCTGTACCTGCCATAAAATAGCCCTCCCTTTTTATTCTGCTTTTGATAATTCACGTAATACGTCTTTAATTCTATTCCATTCTTCTTCATCTTCAACTCCTAAAAGTTGAGGTTCTCCTGAAGAACGATCTACATGTGAAACATAAACGGTAATATTATCGTTTTCGTCTCTTTCATTTTTTGTATATATTACGTATTCTTTTTTAGTATCTTTGAATTCAAAAGCTAAAATAACTTCAACCTCTTCTAGTGAGCCATCCTCTTGCACGATTGACATCATCTTTTTTTCTTGATTCTCCATAGTAAAAAATCCTCCCTTTATTATTCATATACTATAATTTTATCATATTTCGAAATTATTACAAGTACTTTAGTCAACTTTTTTTATAAGAAATGTTTTGCTTCCATAACTGCAATAATTTTTCTTATAATCTTCTAGATATTTTATATCATTAATCTTTTTTGCTTTTTTGTTTTTTGAGTCATAATACCCTTTTAAACGAAGTTTTTCATATGCATAATCTCCAAAAATATAATCATAATCATAGAAATAATCAGTTGCTTTTTCTAATAATTCTTCAATATCAAGGCAGTCCCTATCATTCTCTATAATCTCATATTTTTTTTCATTTATAATTATTTCTTTTTCTTTCTTTTTCATAATATCATTCTCTTTTCTAAATATTTATTATTAATACTCCTCTTCTTTTTCAAGATAATTTGCACCCTTATGAGGTTCTTCTCTTAATAGATCATTATAGTCTTGTTGTCTTAATACTTCATAAATTACTATAGCAGCACTATTTGATAGATTCAAAGCTCTTACATTATCTGTCATGGGAATTCTCATACAGTGTTCTAAATCTTTTTGAAGAATTTTTTTGGGTATACCTGTTGATTCTTTTCCAAATATAAAATATAAGTTTTTGTCTTCTTTATTGCTGTAATCAAAACTTGTATGTGGCTTGTGCCCGTATCTTGTGAAGTAATAATAAATTCCTTCGTTTTTTGCTTTAAAATCTTCCCAGTTTTTATATACTACATAATCTAATTTATCTATATAATTAACTCCGCTTCTTCTTAAATGAGCATCGTCAATTTTAAATCCAAGAGGCTCGATTAGATGAAGTTTTGTATTTGTTGCGACACAAGTTCGCATGATGTTACCCGTATTACCCGGTATTTCTGGTTCATATAATACTATGTGATTCATAAATATCTCCTCCTATGAAAAAGGAGATTACTCTCCTATTTTGTTCATTTCTACAAATTGCTTTACTTGACCAATATTTAGTTCTTTTTCTTCTGTTCCTTGAAGAATTCTAGATACTTTTCCATCTTCAAATACTATTATTGCTGGATAATTATTTAATTCTTTTTTGTATTGATATTTTGCATTAAATTCTAAGTAAAAACTATCTATATCTAAATTACTCAAGTTTTGATAAACTATTTTGTCTTGTAAATTTTCATTTTTTATTAATTTTTTGAAGTCTTTTTCAAAATTGCGACATTTTAGTTCACTTGATGTACACATATATATTACTGCTGTTGGATTATCAATGATATAGTGTTCTATTTCTTCATTTGATAATTCTGTTAATGTGTCACTTATTACAGGAGTTTGTTTTTGGTATTCATCATAGACGTTATACCATTTGCAAAGATATAATGTTAAAGCTATTGCTAAGGCAAAAATTACAACTAATAATATGTAATTTTTAATTTTTTTCTTTTCAACTTTTTCTTGTGCGGTTTTCTTTTCTTTTTTCATATTATCAACTCCTATTATCATTTTATCATAATTTTTGTTTTATTGATACTTTTTAATTATAGATAGTGCTTCTTTTGAATCCTCATTAAAGAAATCTATTCTTATAGTTGCATATTTCTTAATTATATCTATTTTTTCTAATTTTTTGTTTTCATAATTTAGTACATGAGTTAATCTTCCATCATAGAACACTGGGAATATATTTTCTTTTGGATCAGTTAAAGTATAAGTATAATCTTTTTCTTTTAAATTTAATATATTTCCTGAAATTATCATGTTTTCTACTCTACCATATGCTAGTACTTCAATATTTGGATATACTTTAAATGTATTTACATATGTATTTATAAAATTTATTATTTCATCTTCTGTTAATTCTACTGAAAGTGTTACTGATTGTACTTTCATTTTATATAGATAGTATGCTGTGTAAATATTATAGACATTTAAACCATAGTTACCTATTATACCTTCATATTGAGAGAAGTCAAAATAATCACTTACAATATTTTTTCTTTCTAATTCTGTAGTTGGTTCAAATAATACTCTAGGTAATACGTAATATGTGTTTTCTTTATGACGGTATCCTTTATAGTTTGATTTATCATCTATATATATTCTATTGGCATTTAGTCTATCTGCTACTGATACTTGGTCTTCAGTTCTTCCATATACTGAGATTCCTGTTTCCATTTTTGGAGTTACTGCTTCTAAAGTTATATTATTAACTAATATTTCTTTGTTTGAATTTGTTCTTACATTTATTAAATTTGTTGTTAGTGCTCTTCTTAGTTCATTTATTTCTTTTATATTAATAAAGATATTGTCATCACTTTCAATGATTGTTGCTGTACTTATAAATGGTGTGTCTCCAAGTTTTTCTACTTGTTCTCTAATTCTAGAATCACTAATTGGAGCTGTATTAGCCATTTGTACTACTTCACCATTTATTTGTAGTGAATTTGTACCATCTGATATTAGCATATTTAGGGGTTTACCTAATTTTGCTGTTACTTTAAATGTTACATTTACTTTTCTTGGTGGCAATACTTTTAAGTTTTCCATTAATTTATGATCTAGTGTTTTACAAACTGTATCTTTATCTGTTAATTCTACTTTGTTATCTACGTAACATATTCCTCCTGCTGGAATGCTGTTTGTTAATTTGCCTGATTCATCATATAAGTAGTTTAGAATTAGTCCTTTTCCTGATGTTAAGAATCTTATTCCATCTTCTTGGTTTAGTTCTCTATCTACTTGAATTTTTATTTTATCTTTTGTTACTTCTAATACTTTTCCTATTTCTAAACCTATATGGTTAGGTGTATTTGTATTCATTAATTCTTCATCTGTACAATTGAATAGTCTTCCATCTGTGAAGCCTCTATTAAATATTGTTTTTAAAGCATCGTTTTCTTCTTCTAATTGTGGATCTTGATTATATGTATCAATTAGTTTTCTATATAGTCTTGTTATGAAACCTACATATTCTGGGCTTTTCATTCGTCCTTCTATCTTGAAGCTTGTTATTGATGAATCTAATAATTCTGTGAAGTGTCTTGAGGTATTTAGTTCTTTTGTACTTAATAGGTATTTGTTTTCTTCTATTACTCTATCTTCTTTTTTTAGAGTATATGGAAGTCTACAGCTTCCTGTACATTCTCCTCTATTTCCACTGCGTGATCCTTGCATACTACTCATTAGACAGCATCCTGAATAACTTATGCATAAGGCACCATGAATAAATACTTCTTTTTCTATTGGTACTGTAATTGATTCTATTTCTTTTAGTGATAATTCTCTTGAAAAGACAACTCTCTTTACGCCTAGATTGTAGAATAATTCTGCTGTTTCTTTGGCTGATGTATTTGCTTGAGTTGAAGCGTGCACTTCTAAGTTAGGATATTTTTCTCTTACTAAGCAAAGCATTCCAAAGTCTTGGATTAGGACTGCATCAACTCCTATTTTATATAGAAATTCTATTTGACCTAGAAACATTGGTACTTCATTATCTTTTACTAGTGTATTCATTGTTACATACATTTTTACACCATATAAGTGGCATAGTTTTAGTCCTTGGACTAGTTCTTCATTAGTAAAGTTGGCAGCAAATTTTCTAGCTCCAAAGTTTTGACAACCTAAATATACGGCGTCTGCTCCATTTGCGATTGCTTGTTGTAATGAAGCCATGTCTCCTGCTGGTACAAGTAATTCGTGTTTCATTTTATCACCTTCTCCTAAAGTATATCATAATAAAAAAGGTTATTACTAACCTTTCTTTTAATAGTTTTCAGATTTAACTTCGAAATAACTTTGTGGATGAGCACATACAGGACATACTTTTGGAGCTTTCTTTCCGATAACAACATGTCCACAGTTACGACAAATCCAAATTGTATCTTCATCTTTTGAGAATACTACTTCATCTTCGATATTCTTTAATAATTTTCTATATCTTTCTTCATGATGTTTTTCGATTTCTCCTACTGCTCTGAATTTTGCAGCAATATCTTTAAATCCTTCTTCTTCTGCAGTTTTAGCAAATTCATCATACATGTCAGTCCATTCATAGTTTTCACCATCAGCAGCATCATTTAGGTTAGTTACTGTATCTGGTACTTCTCCACCATGTAATTCTTTAAACCACATTTTTGCATGTTCTTTTTCATTATTTGCAGTTTCTTCAAATAAAGCAGCTATTTGTTCATAACCATCTTTTTTTGCTTTAGATGCATAATATGTATATTTATTACGAGCTTGTGACTCACCTGCAAATGCAGTCATTAAATTTTGTTCAGTTTTTGATCCTTTTAATTTCATTTTCTTACCTCTTTCTTTTTTTATTTTATTATATCATTTTTTTGATGATTGAAAAATCTTTTTATAAACATCTTGGTATGATTTGACTGTAATAAATTTTATATCATCTCTGATTTCTTTTGGTATATCGTCTAAATCTTGTTTATTTCCTTCTGGAATAAATATTTTTTTGATATCAGAGCGGTGTGCTCCTATTACTTTTTCTTTTAAACCACCTATTGGTAATACTCTTCCTCGTAGTGTGATTTCTCCAGTCATGGCAATAGATTTAGCAACTGGTTTATTTGTAAATAGACTAATTAGTGCTGTTGTTATAGTTATTCCTGCTGATGGGCCATCTTTATTAATAGCTCCTTCTGGTACATGAATATGAATGTCATTTTCTTTAAATATATCTGAGTCTATTTTGAATTCTTTGGCATTTGCTTTGATATAGTCTAGAGCTATATGGCAAGATTCTTGCATTACTTCTCCAAGTGATCCAGTTAGGATTAATTCTCCTTTACCCTTAAATAGGTTTACTTCTATTGGAAGAGTGTCTCCTCCGAAGGCAGTATAGGCAAGACCATTTACTACTCCTACTTCTTGTTTTTTATCTAAAGACATGAAGTTATATTTCTTTTTTCCTAATAATTCTTCTATTTGACTATCATCTATTTCAAAGAATGTTACATTTTTATCTAGTAATATTTTCTTGACTATTTTTCTTAGTAATGTTGCTATTATTCTTTGAAGTTCTCTGACACCTGCTTCTTTGGTATAATACCTAATTAATGTCATTAATGATGAGTCTGGTATTTGTACTTGAAGTGCTGTTAAGCCATGTTCTTCTAATCCGATTGGTACTAAGTAGTTTTTGGCTATATCTAGTTTTTCATATTCTGTATAACTGCTAATATTTATTATTTCTAATCTATCTCTTAATTCATATGGTATTTGTTCAACATAGTTAGCTGTACAAATAAACATGACACTGGAAAGATCAAATTCTTCTTCTATGTAGTGATCTGAGAACTTTGCGTTTTGTTCTGGATCTAATACTTCTAGAAGTGCACTTGCTGGATCTCCTTTGATGTCTTTAGTCATTTTATCTATTTCGTCAATTATGAATACTGGGTTTGTTGTTCCGGCTTTACGTATTCCTTGAATAATACGACCCGGATTGGCTCCGATATAGGTTCTTCTATGTCCAACTATTTCGGCTTCATCATTGATGCCACCTACACTTATTTTGGCTGATTTTCTTCCTAGACTTTTGGCAATACTAATAGCAAGAGATGTTTTTCCTACACCAGGTGGGCCTACTAGACATAATATTGGACTACGTAGGTTGTTGGTGTTTTGTTTTACTGCTAAATATTCTAAGATACGTTCTTTTACTTCACCTAAGGCATAGTGAGATGAGTCTAAAACACTTTTTACTTTTTCTAAATCGTTGGTATCTTTTGTATAGTGTTTCCATGGAAGATTTAGCATCCAATCTAGATATTCTCTTACCATTCCTAATTCTGGTGAGTTTATATTTAATGATTCATATTTATCTATTTCAGATTTTATTTTTTCTTTTATCTTAGGTGCGCATTTTAATTTAGATAGTTTATTTTTTAGTTTTTCTACTTCACTATCTTTTGAATTACCATCACCTAATTCTTTTTGCATAGCTTTTATTTTTTCACGTAGGAAGTATTCTTTTTGTGTTTCGTTAAGTTCGTCTTCTACTTCACTTTCTATTTTTTGTTCTAATTCGACTAGTTTTAAGTCTTTTTTCATGTCTGATATTAAATATTTTGTTCTTTCGATTGGGTCAATTGTTGTGATGTATTTTTTCTTATCTTCATAGTTTATTGGTAAGAAACTTGCTACTAGATCACATAAGTCATTTAAGTTATCGACATGTTCTATTTGTGTAATAATAGCGTTGCCCATATATGGGACTTTATTTATGTAGTCTTCTACTGATTTTATTAAGATTGTATAATAATTATTTGTTTCGTCTGTTTCTAAAAATTCTACTTCACGATATGAAGCTTTATAAAAGTTGCCATCTTCTTGATAGGAGAATAATTCTACTCTATCTAAGCCTTCCATTACTAATCTTGTTTTTCCGTTTGGAACATTCATACGCATTTTTATACGACCTAATACTCCATATTTTGGAAGGGATGTTATATCTTTACTATTACCTATAGGATTTACTATTAAACATAAGTTATCTTCTATGTGTTCTACTATTTCTACCATTTGGCGATCATAGTTGTTATCAAATTCTATACGTATTTCGTTATTTGGGAAGATTACCATATCATTTACTATAAGTACTAATAATTTGTTTTCCATGGGGAACCTCCTCACTAACTTTTAAATATGCTTACTATTATAACTGAAAAATTTTATTTTTCAAGGAATTATTAATAAAAAAAGAAGTAATTTATTATATTACTTCTTATTTGTTTAATTCTTTTAATTTTTCTACTGTTTCTCTTATTTGTAAGTCATATTTTATCATGTCTAAGCCGCCGAAGTTCTTTAAGAATTCATCTTTTTCCATTTGATATTTCTTAGCTAATTCTTCAGCTTCTTTTTCGGCTTTTTTATCATCTATTTCGATTTTTTCTTGTTTTCCAATTTCTTCTAACATTAGACGATATAAAACATTTGAATAAGCTTCTTTTTCCATTTGAGCTCTTAGTGCTTTTTCATCACTACCTGTGAATTTGTAGTATAAATCTAGTGAGATACCTTGCATTTTCATTTGTTCTTCGAATCTTCCAATTAAACGGTCTAATTCTTCTTCTACCATTGCTTCTGGAATATCTACTTCTACATTTTTAGATACTGCTTCTAATAAGGCATCTACATATTTAGTTTCATTATCTAATTCTTTTTGAGCTTTAATAGAATTTTTAATTTCTTCTTTTAATTTAGCTTCAGAATCTACTCCTTCCATTCCTAAATCTTCGAAGAAGTCTTCATCTAATTCACGTTGTATTTTTTGTTTAATTTCATTTACTTTTACTTTAAATACAACTTTTGCTCCTGCTAAATCTTTAGATCCATAATCTTTTGGAAATTCTAAGTCTAAGTCTTTTTCTTCACCAGTTGACATACCGATTACTTGTTCTTCGAAACCTGGAATGAATGTATGAGATCCTATTTCTAATGAATAGTTTTCTCCTTTTCCACCATCAAATGCTACTCCGTCTTTGAAACCTTCGAAGTCAATGATTGCTACATCTCCATTTTCTACTTTTCCATCTTCTTTAGTAGCTAATTCAGTATATCTTTCTAATAAATGACCTAATTCATGATTAATTTCTTCTTCTGTTACTTCTACTTTTTCAGGTTTAATATTTAATCCAGAATATTTTTTAACTTTTACTTCTGGTGTAGTAACAATAGTGAATGTAAATTCTACTCCTTTTTCATCAATACCAGTAATATTTACATTTGGTCTTACAACTGGTACTAATTTAGAATCATCTAATGCTTTGATATATGCTTGTTCTATTAATGATTCTGCTGCATCTAAATATAAAGATTCTTTACCAAATTTCTTTTCAAAGACATTTCTTGGTACTTTACCTTTTCTAAAACCATCTACTTTTACTGTTTTTTGTCTTTTAGCAAAAGCAGTATCTTGAGCTTTTTCCCAGTCTTTTCCTTCAAATTTTACTACTACTTCATGAACATTATTCTTTTCTTTTTTTTCTACTTTCTTAGTTGTTTTCTTTTTAGTTTCTTTTTCTTCTTTTGCCATGTTATCCCTCCAACGACTAATATTATACATTATATTTTTAGATAAGACAACAAATAATTATTATAGTACTTGTAATTTTTTTACTTTTTCTTCTGTTTTTTCTTGCCAAGCTGATGCTTGTACTTCAGCTATGTGTTTTTTACCTAATAAAAGCATTAATACTCTTGATTGACCTATACCTCCACCTATAGATAGTGGTACTTCATCTTTTAATATTTTTTGATGGAATGGTAATTTTAATCTATCCATTGCATCTGCTTTAGCAAGTTGATTTAGTAAAGCTACTTTATCTACTCTAATACCCATTGAACTTAATTCTATTGCTGAAGATATAGCTTTATCATAGACTAATATATCTCCATCTAATTTCCAATCATCATAATCTGGACTTCTATGATCATGGACTTTTCCGCTTTTTAGTTTATCTCCAATACCTATTATAAATACAGAACCATATTTTTTAGTTACTTTATCTTCTCTTTCTTTTGGAGTTAAATCAGGATACACATCTTCTAATTCTTGAGTAGTTATAAAAGTAATATCATCAGCTAATTCTTGTCCTCTTATACCATATTTTTCATATACTAAATCACTAGTTTTTTTAAGTACTTTGTAGATACTTCTTACAGTATCTATTAAATAATTTATAGTTCTATCTTCTTTAGATATTACTTTTTCCCAGTCCCATTGTTCAACATACATAGAATGAACTCTATCTACTTCTTCATCTTGTCTAATAGCTTTCATATCTGTATATAATCCTTTATGCATAGGAAATCCATATTTACCAAGAGAGTCTCTTTTCCATTTAGCTAAGCTATGTACTACTTCAAAGTCTTCTCCTTCTTTACTAAATAAAACAGCTTTTTCTACTCCACTTAGTCTGTCTTGTAATCCACTACTTGATTTTACAAATAATGGTGATTGTACTTTTATTAAGTCTAATTCTTTTTCTAATTCACTTTCAAATATTCTTTTAATTTCATCAATTAATATTAATGTTTCATAATACGATAAATCTTTCATTTTTTCTCCTTCTTTCTCTTATTGTTTTTTATTTATTGTTAGATTTTTAGATACTTGTAGGAATATCTATTTTATTACTTATACTTGCATAAAATAGATATAGATTTATCTATTTTATGCTATAGATTATTACCATCTTCCATAACATCACATCCTTATATAATTATTATTATTTTAATTTTTGTTTTTTCTTTGTACTTTCAATAAATTCAGTTTTTGTAAAAGTTAAAGGTATTTCTAATCCAGTAGATGCATAATATTTAAAATCTTCTGGATAATCTGATAATTTTTCATCTTCTAACATTGCAGTAATTAATGTATAAGATTTTGGATAACATACTCCAAAATGAATTCTTGTTTTAGTTGCAAACTCTACTAATTGATCTTCATCTTTTTTAATTAGTTCAGCTTCTGGTAAATATTTTAGTAAATCATCTTTATGATAATGATGATGTTTAATCATAGATTGTAAGAATTCAACTAATCTTTTTCCATATTCTTCTTCTAAATATTCTACTTCTTTTGCTTCTGCATCAAATTCTTTTTGATAAATACTACCTATTTTATCAACAAACTCTATGTACTTTTCATAAGCTTCATCACTTTTTCCATAAGTATCAATAAAATCTTGTAGTACTTTATCAAGTGAATAAGTATCAAATAAATCTTTAATATAATAAAGACCTATATCATCAATAGCTTTAGTAGTTAAATCATATTTATCATGTAGTTTTTTTAATCCTATTAATGTTTCATCATCTGATAATACTGAATATCTTCCTCCAAATCTTGAATAGAATTCAATAAATTCTTTTATTAGAGATTTATCCATTTCTTGATCATCAAATAAGCTTACTAAATATTTACCTATTCTAACTTCTTTTTCATCTTGTAGGAAATGTTCTCCTTCTAATTTCTTTTCTAGTTCTTTTACATATTCACTTATTAATACCTTTTCTTCTTCTTTTTCTTTAAAATACATATTTAACACCCCCCAAATTGTTATATAAACAAAAATACCCATTTCATCCTACAATAAGGACGAACATGGGTATCCGCGGTGCCACCTTAATTTATTACTAAAAAAACCAACTATATAATATAGTATGGTTTGTCATTACAGTAATCTCTTTTCTTCAGTTCTAACAAACCTAGTAATATGATAACGGTTTACTTCCGGACTAGTCTACTAAGTGTTAACTTTTCGGTAGTCTGCTCCGAGGTGTTCTTTCGTTTAGGTTCATAGCTTGTTCACACTATACCAAGCTCACTGATATGAATTTCTAAATTACTTTTCCTCATCAATGCAATATAAATATACCACATTTTTCATTATTTGTCAAATATCTGTAAATTAAACATATTTAATTATTTGATAATTACTTTTTCATTCTTATCTTTTATAAATGATGATATATCATTAAATTTTGTTTCATAAAAACAATTATTATCTGTAATTTTTACTTTGTTGCCATCAGTAAATTCTATTATTTTATAAAAAAGAGGTCCATATTTCCACAATTTAAACTGGGAAGAAATACTTTTTACTTCTTTATATTTATAACAATTGATATTTTTATTGTTCTTATATAAAATGTACTCTTCCGTCATCATTAAAAATCCATTCCAATAATTAACCTTTTCAATATCAACCTTTTTTATTTTTTTCATATAGTCAATAAGTTGCTTCTTTTTTATTATTTTTATTATGTAAATTATAAACAATAATAAAAGAATTATTAGCATACATATAAAATATTCTTTTTTATCCACAAATATCACCCTATTTGCTCTTTGGTTTAGTAGATTTTTTTGTGTATTTGTTTTTTTCTTAACTAAATTATCATAAGTAATAGTCTCATTATCGAAAGTAGTTAATTGATCATCCCAATTAGCATTATTATAACTATAATTATTCTCTCTAATTATAACATTATTACTTAAATTAATTAAAGTCTTTTTAGTAATGTTACCTGATAAGTCATATAAATATTCTTTTTTGTTGTTAATCTTATACTTTTCTATTCCATTTATTATTTATTATGTGATAAAATACCTTTATGAAGGAAGTGATATAGATGAAAAAGACAATACTTACTGGCATTCGTCCAACCGGTAATTTACATTTAGGACATTATTTTGGTGCTGGTAGAACATGGCGTGATGTACAAGATGATTATAATTTTTATCTAGAGATTGCTGACGTACAAGCTTTGACTGATAATTTTAATGATCCAGCGAAGGTTAATAAAAATGTTTTTGAACTTACTAAGGATTTACTTGCTTTAGGTATTGATCCTGATAAAGTACATATATTTATACAAAGTCAAATACCTGAGATTGCTGAACTTACTGTTTATTATAGTAATTTAGTTACTGTTAGTAGACTTCAAAGAAATCCTACTGTTAAAACTGAGATTGCTCAAAAGAAAGAGTTATTTGGTAATGATGGTGAGTCTATTACTTATGGTTTCTTAGGATATCCAGTATCTCAAGCTGCTGATATTACTGCTTTTATGGGTGAAGTTGTTCCTGTTGGTGATGATCAATTACCTTTACTTGAACAATGTAGAGAAATAGTTCGTAAGTTTAATTCTATATATGGTGATATATTAATAGAGCCACAACAATTACTTAGTAATACATCTCGTGTTAAAGGACTTGATGGTAATGAAAAGATGGGTAAGAGTTTAGGAAATGCTATTTATTTAGTAGATGATCCTGATACTATTAAAACTAAAGTAATGGGTGCTGTTACTGATCCTAATAAGATTAGAAAAGATGATCCAGCTAATCCTGATGTATGTATGGTTTACTACTATCATAAATTAGTTAATAGTGAAGATAATAATGAAAAGATATGTAGTGAATGTAAAAAAGGAGAACGTGGATGTGTTGCTTGTAAAAAGGAATTAATTGAAGCTATGAATGAATTCTTAAGACCTATTCAAGAGAAACGTAAGTATTATGAAGAGAATCCTGATGAAGTTAAAAAGATTCTTGAAAAAGGAACAAAGGATGCTCGTGAGAAAGCAATTGATACTATGAAGAAAGTAAAAAAAGCTATGATGATTGATTATTCATAGCTTTTTTATTTGTTTTTATTATTAGTATTTTGTTGTTCTGGTGTATCAGTAAACATATCATCTAAATCTTGAGCAGTTCTAAAGCCTTGCAATATTTCGTCTCTTGATTTACCAAAACGTGAGGCATATCTAGAAGTTGGTCTAGTATCACTTTGGCTTCTTGTTGATTCTTCTTGCTTTCTTCGTTGTTCTTCTAATTCTCTTCTACGTCTTTCATTTTCTTGTTGCATTCTGATTGCTTCTTCTCTTCTTCTTTCCATTTCTGCTTGGAAAGCTTGTCTATTTCTTTCTTCTTGTTTTCTTCGTTGTTCTTCTAATTCTCTTCTACGTCTTTCATTTTCTTGTTGCATTCTAATTGCTTCTTGCCTTCTTCTTTCATTTTCTCTTTGTATTTCTTGTCTTCTTTGATTGTTTACTATTTCTTTATTTATTCTTCTTACAGCACTTACATCAATTGAGAAGTTATTTAAGCTTATATTATTTTGTGGAGATAATGTTAATATTTCTTGTTTTAACATTTCATTAAATTCATAACCTCTACCTGGTCTTATTACTTCTATTAGTCTTTTTATTGCTTCTTGTAAATGGTAATTATTAAATGATATAGTCTTTCCATTTCTTACTGTCATTTCTATATTTATTTTTTTAGTATTACGTATTTCATTCCAATTACTTCTTATAGTATTTTTAATGGAATCTATTACTTGTTGATTTCTTAAGTCATTTAATGAATATCCTAAATAATTAATAATATAATTATCATCATTATATTTTTTTAAATTTTCATATCTAGTTTGTAATTCTTGGAGTAAGAAGTATGTACATTTATCTATGAAGAATTCTTTTACTGGTTTTTCTCTTCCATTTTTCTTCATAGTAGTTCTAGCGTTTTTATCTAACCATTTGAATGTGGTTTCTTTAATAGCCATTTCTAATAAGTCAGCTCTTTTTTCATTAAATGATTGTAATTCACCATTTGGCTTTCTTTCTGGTTCTGATCCATACCCAATCCAACCATCTATTACTCCTGACATCATAGGTGGCTCTAATGGATGAATAGTATCTTTTTGTTCTTTTTTTATTTCTCTTAATATTTCTATATATTGTGGTAATAATTCAGTACTAGCATATATTACTACATTATCTTGTCTATCAGCAAATTCAGTAAATTTAAAATAATATGGTATATGTCTTTGTAGGCATTTTTTTGTTATTTCTGTTACTAATTTATATGTTTCAATACCTTCTGTATCTAAGTATAATCTATGATAAATTGGAAAATATGGGTCTTTTTCTGTTGTGACAGCATTTGATGAGATATGATCCCAACTTGATCCTTCTCCAAAAGCAGTAAAACGATATCTATCCATAGCAAAGTCTAATGTTTTATCATCATATCTACTATGTAGTATTTTATCTACTCCTTCATATGTTGTTTGATCAGGAACTTTTAATAAATAATTTCTTAATGTTACAAAGCTATCATCTAGCTTATTTTTATTTCTTAATTCGATAAATTCTTCTTTTGTCATAGATGTTATTCTATGTTTCCATTCATTAAATATTAGGGAATAAAACTCATCTCTATCTTTTATCATAAAACGATTGGGATATTTTTTTCGATCTGCTCCATGCTTTACTATACAAGAATAAAAATTACGGAATTTTTTTGTTTCTAAATAGGCATCAACTATATTATCTATAAACCTAGGATTATCTAGAGGATTTGTTACTTCTTCAAAAAAATGATCTAATGACATATTACTCACCTCTTAATAATTTTTCTTGTAGTCTTGTACTTTCTGCTTTTACTATCTCTTTTATATTTAATAAGTATCTTAAATCTATAAGTTCTTCTGGGAAGTAGTTACCTTCTATTACTTTATCATTTAGTTCTATTTTGTAATGAGTAGACAATTCTTTATTATTATTATATTTGTTATCTAAATCTTGGATGTTTATTTTGTTTATTTCTTCCCATAAGTTTTCTGGTAATTCATACTCATTAGTTTCTTCTTCTACTTCTTTTATATCATAGATACTTATATATTTTGTTGTGATAGTTATTTTATCTGTTATTTCTACTTTTGTTTCTAATGGTATTCCTAAGTCTTTTTCATCATTGTAATAATAATGTGTATATACTAGTTTATTCATAATAGCCTCCTATTTATTCTCTAATTCTTTTATATCTACACTACTTATTGTTTCAAATTTCTTTGATATTTTATCAGTAGTAATTGAGACATTTTCTATATCTTTATTAACTGTTTGGATACTACGAGATAGTTTATCCCAACGTTCTTTATATCTATTAAATTCTATACCTAGTTTATTTAATTCTTCATGGATTATTGATGTATACTTATCTCTTTCCATATTCTTTATGATCATTTCTATTACTGTTAGTGTTGAGATTAAAGTAGTTGGACTAGTTATCCATACTTTCTTTTTATATGCATAATTTATTATATCTGGATGATAAGCATTTATTTCAGCAAATATTGCTTCTGCAGGTAGGAATAATATGGCTTGATCTGATGTTTCACCTGGTATTATATATTTACTACTTATTGCATCTATGTGCTTTTTCATATCCATTTTAAATTGTTTTTCATAATTATCTCTTAGTTCAGTAGGTGTTTTTTTATCTGTCATCATTTGATAGTTTTCTAATGGAAATTTTGAATCTATACATATTGTTCCAAGAGGAGCTGGAGCAAAGACTACTGAGTCTGCTATTGTCTCATTAGATAAGGTATATTGTAGTCTAAATACTTTATCATTCTTTTCTCCAAAGACACTTGTTAATATATGTTTTAAGTTTACTTCTCCAAAGATACCTCTTGTTTTTTTATCAGTTAAAATACTTTGAAGAGATACTATATCAGTACTTAGTGTTTCTATTTTCTTTTGTGCTTCATCTATTTTAGATAATCTTTCTAAGACATTAATAAATGTTTTATTTGTTTTTTCAAAGTTTTGATCTAGTCTTTCATTTACTTTATCATTTATTAACATTAGTCTTTTTTCTACTTGTTCGTTTAATTTATTAAAGTCTTCTGATAAGTCTTTATTTAAATCATTTTTAAATTCTCCTATTTCTTTATTTATACTTAGTTCTAGTTTACCTAGTCTTTCTGTTATATTTGCTTCATTTATATTTTTAAAGATGGAGATTATACCAATTATAATATTAATTACAAGTAGAATTATTATTACATATTCCATATATTCCTCCTATTCTATATGCATCTTTTTAGATACTATTTTAGATATTATATAAGCTATTAATAAGGCAATTACTATAAATATTATAGCTTTTATATCTGTCATACTTTCGATAAAACTTTTTCCTATTATTCCCCAAAAAGATATAGTAGATATTTTACCTATTAATAGACTAGCGATAAATTTTTTCTTTGGTAGGTTTGATACTCCAGCAATTATATTTATTAAGAAGGCTGGTGTAAATGGAAGAGCTATTAATAGAACTAAACCACTTAATGATATTTCATTAAATCTTTTAGATCCTTTTTTTACTCTTTCTTTATTTTTTTCTCCTAAGTGTTTATATATTACTTTATTGGATAATGATTTAAAAAGCATATATGATAGGATACAACCTATTATTGTTGCGATCCAAGATAGAGTTATTCCTAAAAATAGGCCAAAAGCATTACAATTAAGCGCAACAAAAACACCTAATGGTAGTGGTGGTATAAATGATTCTAATACTATTATTAAGAATCCTACTAGTGGTCCACCATTTGTGATTAGGTTGGTTATCTGATCAATTATTGCGGATAAGTTTTCCATCCTACCACCTTCTCTTTTATTATATTACATTTTTTAAATACTTGATAGGTTTTGACAATATAAAAAAAGAACCTTTACAGGTTCTATTTAATCTTATATGGACTTTTTTCTGTTCCTTTACCAGATTTATATAATACATTTTTATTTAATACTACTACAGCTCTTGCGATAGCATATGTAGATGTATTTTCTGATTTGATTGCTCCATTTGTTTTTACTTGGAATGCTTCAAAGTTACTTGCTTTATTAGCTGTTGCTAACCAGAATTCATATCCTGTTACTAAGTAGTTATAGTTAGAACATGAATTAGATGTTGAATTCTTACAGTTAGGATCAATTGAAGCTGCCATATAATCTGATAATGTAAGTAATCCTACTTGTTGATTTCTTGTAGTTTCTTTACATTCTATACTATTATTATTTCCTTCTTCTGTTGTTGTTCTTTTTCCAGTACATAGATTGAATGAAACAATTTTTGTTTTATCTTTTTTACTTAATATTCCTTCTCTATTATCTCTGTCTGGATCTGTATATACTTGTTGTAGGTATTCTTTTATACGACTTGAACCATAGTTATTAATTCCTGCTGCATATGAGGCATCTTCATTATATCTATCATCCCAATCAGTAGTCATTCCTACTTCATCTTGGGCTACTAAATAGATATTATTATTTCTATCTATTTTGAAGATTCTCCATAATCTTTCATCCATTTCTAGATAATTGTTTACTTCTTCTCCACGGAAGATATATGCTCCATTTAGGCTATATAGTCCATATCCTGAACTTGTTAGGTTGTCTGAACTTGTAACTACACTTGCTAACTCTGTTGTTACATAATCTTCTCCACATGTTAAATATGGTGTATATAGAAAGCTAGATGATGTTTTTTCTACTCTTACTACTCCGTTACAATTATTCTCTTCTCCAGCATATTCAGTAAATGGTTTCATATATTCAGCATTTATTAAGTTAGCTGCTTCTATTTCTACTATTCCACCTTCTGCTTGTGGTAATTGGTCTTTATTATCTTTGAAGTAAGCAACTGCTGCATTTTTTAAAATATCTTCTAAGTCATCATATGTATAATTTGGTTTCATAAAGATTGATGCTAGTAAAAGGACAATAGCTATAAATACTACTACTCCAATAACAATAAACATAAAACGCATCATTGTTTTTTTAGCATCTAATTTATCACGATCATTACTTGATGAAGATGATGAGTAACTTTCTTCTTCATCATAGTCATCTTCTGTTTTAATTTCATTAGTCTTTCCGACATTATCTATGTTTGCCATAATTTTGTCTCCTTTTTAATATTCCTACTTAAATTATAATAAAAAATTCTTAATAAGTAAAGAAAGAAAAAGTCTTATATTTCTATAAGACTTTTTAATAATTAATTGTCGAAGAAATCATCAAAGAAATCATCGTCATCATCAATATCTTTATTTAGATCTAAATCAATTTTTGGTAATTGTTGTTTTTCAACAACTGGTGTTTGATCTAGTCTAGGTATACGATTTTCAAGTGATGATATTTGATTAGTTAATTTCTCTTCTGGAGTTGATTCTAGTACATTATTTATACTATTAACTGGAGTTGAAGAAACAATTTTTGGTTCTTTTTCTTCTTCTTCAAGTTTCTTAGCTTTTTCTTCAGCTTCTTTCTTTCTTTCTTCAGCTTCTAATTCAGCAATCTTAGCATCAATTTTCTTAACTAATTCATCAACATCAAAGCCTAAGTCATCATCCTCTTCTTCTTTCTTAGGTTCAGGAATTGTCTTTTTATCATCTTCTACAAATAATGGTTTAGATAATTCTTCTTCTATATTTGGAAGAGGTGGCTTAATAGTAGGTTTTGGCTTTCTATCTAATTCTTCATTACGACTGTTTAAAATATCTTCAAAACTTGGTTTAGCACTAGTACTTCCAAAGATATCAGCATCTAATTCTTTACTTTCTTCTCTTCTAGTTAAGAAATCTGGAATTCTTGGTTCTGGACGCTCAGCAGTTGGTCTAGTTGGTCTTTCCATTGCTACTGGCATTTTCTCTGGTTTAATTCTTCCAAGTTCTGCTCCACCGCTAACACTACTTGGTAAGCCACTTGGTGCTTCTCCACGATCAGCAGCGTTCATCATTTCTAATAGTTTCTTTTTCTTTTGATTTTTTACAAATTCTTTAATATCAAATGTATGAACTGGTTGTTTTGGACGTCTTGGATATTTAGCTTTTGGATATTTACGTCCCCAATCTAATTGGAAATTTGGAGTAAGTTTTGTCTTAAATGGTTGCTTACGCATACGTAAGATTATTACTTCAAATTGTTTCATTCTTTGTAAGTCAGATACTGTTACTAATGGAGTTGAAGCTGTTTTATCATCTTTTTTAGATTTAACTTCACCACACATCTTAGATATTTCTTCTAAGGCTTTTAATTCTGTAGTAATTAAGTAAACAATATTACCACAGTTACCACGAATTGTTTCAGCATCTTCTTTTCCATAAACTGAGTCTAATTGAGCAAAGTTTTGGATAATCATTGTAAATCTTATTCTTCTTGAACGTGCTGCTGTAATCATTGTTGTTACATCTTTTAGTGGTGGCATGTTGGCAAACTCATCTAGTAAGAAATTTGTTCTAACTGGTAGTTTTCCACCATGTCTTTGCGCAACACTAATTAATGTTTCATATATTTGTTTTAGTAAGATTGTTACTAATGAGTGATAAGTCTTCTTTTCATCTTGGATAACGATAAATACTGCAGTTGGTCTTTCTCCGATACTTTCTAAATCGATATCAGAGTGAGATAACATTTCTGATAAGTTATCACGAGATGCGAATAATTTTACCTTTTGTTTAAATACTGATAAGATTGATGCTTTTGTTTCATTTGGTGCCATGATAGTACTTGATGCATTGATTGATGCTGCACTAGCTGGGTCCTTTCCGGCAAAATATTCTTTAATATAAGTTGAACCACCAAACTTTTCTTCACCAACTGTTGTTGCTAAAGAGATTGAGTTGATGTTTATTTCATCTTCTTTGGCATCTTCAAATAAACCTAAAGCTACTCCTGAGAAGTAGTCAGCTGATGTTTTTTCCCAGAATGGGTCAGCATTTTTATTTGAATCATCATAAAGAATATTTAAAGCTAAGTCATCTAATAACTCGATAGCTTTATCTTGATTACCAGATTTATATATTTTATATGGTAATGACATTGGATTCCAGGCATTACCGTTTTGTGGATCACGGAAGTTTAATAGTAATATTTGGTAACCTCTTGCTCTTAACATATTGGCTGTTTCTTCGTATATTTCACCTTTTGGATCGGTAATAATCATTGACTCTTTAGCTTTACATAAGCTATGTACTTGTGGAAAGATTACTGCTTGAGTTTTACCTGAACCAGTTGCTCCAATAACTAATGAGTGGAATTCACTATCATCTACCCACATTTTTTCTTTATTTAGAATTAATGGAATACCTGCTTTTTTACTATTAGGTTGTCTGATTGCTACTTCTTCTAGTTCTTCTTGTATTTCTTTATCTTTAGCCCAACGTGAATAACCTTTATCTTTTTTATCAGTAGTAATACCAAAACCTTTTTCTCTTTCAAAGAATAGTGATGATACACTAATGAATAATCCACCTAGTGCTAGTAAGTATAATACTATAGTTGAAGCTAAATACTTTGGTAAGAAAGCTGGAAATGGGTTTAATCCATATAGATGGCCTTCTTGAGCAAAGGTAGATAAATTAACTACACCAATAGCAACTATATATAATAAGAAGATTGCAAACATGATAAACATTAGTAAATCTTCTGGATCGGCACGAAATTTAAACTTCATTACTACTACTCCCTTTCTCTTTTATATTATATCATTTTTTTCTTTAAAGTCATTATTTATTGATTAGAAATTACTATTTTATAACTAGCTGTATTAGTACTTTCTTCTACTTGTCTTTGGAATAACATATCTAGTTGTTCTTCGATACTATATCTTCCACAACTAACTATTATTTCATAGTCTTTATCATTGTTTACATCTAGTATATGATGAATAAATGGTTTACAACTATTAGTTCCAGTATTATCATCTACTGCTTCATATAAATAGAATATATTTTCTTCATCTTTTATTACAACAAATGAGAAGACACTATCTGGATAATAGTCTGTTGCGAAAGCATTACTTAAACAATATATTGTTTCTTCTTCTTGATCATTATCTAAATCTGCATTTATTTTTGTTGATACTGTTAGTTTAGATGATGTTGATAAGTTATGGTCTTTTAAGACAAAGTCTATTACACTTTGATCAGAATCAGTATTTGCTTGTTCTTCTTTAAAGTCTAATACATCTATGTTGTGATTACTATTAAATGCTAGTATTTTTCCACCATTTGTTACTACTGCTTCTTTATTATCTGTAAAGAAGTACCATTTATCATCTTTCCATGCTAGAAAGTTTCCTAATTTATTATTATCCTCATAAACTGTGAATTTCTTCCAATTTATTTCGTTTAATGTCTTATAACTTGTAAATGATGTCCAACGACGTGATGAATAATTCCAGACTGTTTGATCTCCTACTAGGAAAGTTGTTGAATATCTTTCTTGATTTAGATTATCTTTGGCAAAGAGAAAATACATTAAAGCTAGAAATACGACTAAAATAATTATTAAAGTAATATAAACATTCTTTCTCATATTTTCTCCTATCCGGCTTTATAGTAGTGTGCTTCACTAGTATTAGCCCAATTATATTGTTGCCATAAGTTAGTAGCTGAACTACCTGGATCCATCATAATGATGTTATCTCCTTGAATAGCATCTACTGCTACCCAGTGTTGTCCTGTGTTACCTTTTACTTCTACTACTACATAGTATCCACCATTTACTAGATTTTTGATTTTATTTAATTTTTCTTGTCTTGATAGGCCACTTAAGCCAACTGATCCAGCATGTTTAAATGATGGAGCTACTGAGGTAGTTGATCCCCAAACGAAGTTTCCTCCATCGACAAAGCCACCATTTTTACTTATTGCTTGAACAAAAGTTCCTGGATTGAATGGACTTATATTAGTTTGAACTCCACTTTTAGCAATTAGCATTGATACTGATGTTGCTAAACAACCAATTTGTCTAATAGTTTTTCCACTATTTCCTAATTGGACATTTACCCATTCTCCTTCATATTGTTTCCATTTTGAGTATTCTCCTGAAGATACTCCTGAACATGTTGAACCATCACTATTACTACAAGTCATTTTTGTTACATCTGTTGCACCATATTTTCTACTACCTGAGTTATATACTTGTAATAATATTTGTTTATAATTAAGTCCTTTTTTAGCTAGAGCACTAAATTGATTTTGTTCATTTTGTAAGTATCCAGCATAGACTATATTTCCTACGTTATTTACAAGGACTTCTCCTTGTACTTGAGTTGCTAGTGTACGCATCTTATGATTAGCTGGCATAGGTTGTCTTCTAAAGCCACTATAAGATAGTCCGCTATGTACTTGACCCCATTGTCCATCTGTTGCTGAACATCCTTTATCAGGATCACAATATACTTGATCTTGAGTACATGATGCTACTTGGATAATCCATTGTCCATTTTCTTGTTTTAGAGTACGCCATCCACCCATATCGGTTGGACGTGCTAAGATATAGCTTCGTGCTGCTACCATTTGAGCTTTTATGGCTTCATCTGGTGCATCTGGACCTATTTCTTGATAAGCAACTCCTAATATGTATTTTTCAAAATCTACTAGTTCTTCTCCTTCTAGTGGTTGACCAAATGTTCCTCCATAGTTATGGCCATTTCCAGTACCACATTGCATTAGACGAACTTTTAGATTTGATATTTGCATTTGTTTTGAGACATTTCCTTTTCCTTGAATATAAAATCCTTTTATGTCATAGTTACAACTACCACCACTTGTTGAGCAGACTGATCCTCCTGAACCACTTCCATAATAATTACCTATTAAATCATTATAATCATCTTTATGGGTAGCAACTTCTTCAGCCATTGCTTTTCTCTCATCTAGTGTTGCTTTTGGAAAATATTCTTTAAATATTCCGTTAGCTAGTGCTGTTGTTGGATCAGCATCTGTTAATTGATCAGCTATTTTACTTAGCTGTCCTTTTGTCATTTTTTTGTATGAAACATCTGCTCCATTTTGATCTAAGACACTATATACGGCGGTAATATCAGCTGCAGTAATAGTTTTTCCTTGTGCTTGATATTCAAGTTTTACTTCATTTACTCGTTCATAAAACTCTTGAGCATCTGGGGAAGAGGCATCATATTCTTCTCCTCCTGTTTCTTCTCCTGCTACTGCACTTGCCCCAAACATATCTTCAAAGTTTTCGAAGCCACCACTTACTCCACCTATTACGGCTACTATTAATAGTATTATTAACATAAATGGTACAAATGTTAAGATTGCTACTTTAATAGCAGTATTTATAACTAATTTACCTACTAATGAAGAGCTTCCTTCTTTATTTTCTTTGTCTTCACCTGCTTCATTAGCTTCATCAATTGATTTTGGTTTTATTAAACCTAATCCACCTATGCTGAAACCTTTTTTTTCACTATCACCTGATTCAGCAGCTCCTTCGGCTTTTCCTTCACCAGCAGCTGGTGCTTCAGCTCCTTCTTGTGGTGTATTAGTTCCAGCTTTTGGTGGTGGGACATTTTGCCCTCTTTTATCTAAGGCAGCTATACCTGATGAACCATTAGCTCCAGACGTAGAAGAAGGAAGAGAACCTGCTTGCCCTCCTCCTTGTGCTCCACCAGACATACCATTTTTCATGGCAGCTGCTTTTCCTATTTTATCACTTGCTCCACTTTCACTAAGTTTGTTGGAAGCATTTTGTATTTTATTACCACCTGGAGACATTTTATTTGCTTTAGTCATTGCTTTACCTAAAGCTTCAGTTGATTTTCCTCCAGTTATTTTATCGGCTGCTTTAACGGCACCTCCGGCCGCCATTGCATAAGGATTTTTTGAAGCAATTGCTACATCGGCAGCATTACGAATATTGTTAGCATTGTTGGCGTCAGCTCTAGCTGTTTGTGCATCTTTTTCTTCTGCCATGCAATCACCTCCTATTTATCCTATAGACCTCCTCCTGATCCAAAGGAGTCTAATTCTTCTTGTGTGACAGCAACATTGATTCTCATACGTCTATTACCACATACGAATAATGCTTCTCCTTGAGAATAATGTTTTATACTTTCTTTTTCACTATCATTTAAATCTATTAATAAGCCTAAATCTTCAACTGCTTGTTTCTTTAAGCCCATTACTAAATAGTAAGAAGCATTGTCAAATATTGCTTTACCATGCATTAAGATTTGTTGAGATGCAACGAAATCTGATGGTTGTTGTGTAATTAGAATTGTTCCTGTGTTATATTTACGTGCACGACGTTGAATTTGAGCTAAGAACTCAGCTCCTAGAACATTCTTATCACCTAATAATACGTGAGCTTCATCTACCATCATTACTGTATCTTTATTGTAATCTAGACATAAGCTCCATGCATATTTTAATACGTTAAAGAATAAGGCGTTTCTAATATTAGAATCGCTATTCATTAACTCTCTAATATTGAAGACCATAAAGTCACTATCTTTTTTAAGTGTTGTATGTCCATCGAAATAGAATTTTAATTCTTTTGTTATTGGACGTACTTTTAATTCAAGACGTTCCATAATATCACGTTCTTGAGTTTGATCTGTCATTGACATTAATCTTCCTTTAATTGTTGCATATACATCGCTAAATGTTGGATAATCTGCTGATGTATATCTTGAAAAGTCTGTATTAAAGTCAATTCCAAAACGTTTATATGTATCTTGTACTACTTCTGAGAACATTACAAGTACATCTTCTTCAATAGATGGATCATAATATCTCATGAAAGCTTTTAAGAATTGTAGGGTTCTTGTTAAAACTGTATAACCTAAACCTTGTTTTATTTCTTCTTCATCGGCATCTATTATTACTTCTAGTGGGTTAATAAGTCCAAATTCTCCACCTTTACCGATATCTACACTATCTCCACCATAAGCATGAGTAATATCTCTAAACTCATCTTCTGGGTCAATTACTACTATTTGACATCCATTTCTAATATGAGATCTTAGTAGTAACTTAGCTGCTGTTGATTTTCCTGAACCAGATGTACCTAAGATTATCATATTAGCATTATTTCTATTGTTTTCTTTTCTTATTTTATATAAGAATTGGTTAAATAGAATAATACCTCCAGAGAAGTCTACACCAAATAAAGTAGATAATCCTGGATCTTTTATACTATCAAAGATAAATGGATACATAGCTGCTATTGTTACTGATGGAATTGGTGTTCCAATTCTCTCTTCTACATCTTGTTTTGGGAAGATTGGTAAAATTGATTTTAATATCTTCTCTTGTTCAAAACGTAGTGAGATTGCTTTTAGTTCCATAGCATCTAGATAGTTTTTAACATTTACTTTTTTTAGTTCAAGTTCTTCTTTTGTATTAGCTGTAATCATTATATGCATTTGGAAATCGAAGATTCTTGCTTGAGATCCAGCTAACATAGAAGTAAAGTATTCCAAACTTTCAGCATCTTGTCTAATTCTTTCACGAACAGTTTGGTCTCTTTCATTTTGATATTTTTCTTTTAAGTCTGCTACTTGTTTATTTAACATCTTAGCCATTTCTTGAAATGGTACTGGGATGTGTTTTACTACTACTTTAATACCAGACATATTAGTTAAACTTGCCAAATAACCAGGTGTTATATATTTGGGATAAGATACAACTGTCATAATAGTTGCATACTTATCACTTATTTCAAATTCATTTGGATGGAAGTGTAATCCTTTAGGAGCTAATTGACTTCTTAAGCCTGTACTCATATTGGCATCACCGTCCCAAACTCAGTTGTCATTCCACCATTTAAGAAGTTTTCAAGTATTCCTCTTAAATCTTGGTTACTTGCTTGAGATGCATTTAATCCACATTGAGCAAGTCCATTAATCATCATTCTTACTCTCTTTTGTAATAGTTCTACATCTTTACTCTTAAATAAGAAGTAATATTCAGTATCTACAACATTGTTTCTAATAAATGTTTCACCTTTTTGAATATCTTGAACTATTAATTTACGTATGGCTGGTGATTGAGTTTCATTTAATAATAATTGCATTTGTGACATATATACTGATATATCCACTGGTCTATCAGCTACAACTAACCAGAATTCAAAATCTAAGGTATTATAAAAGTTCTTTAGAGCTATTAACATACCATTTTGAGTATCATTATCAAGTATGAAAATATTTCTTGGAGTTATTTTTAATCCAGTAATTTTTTCATTATACTTGTTAATGATCATATTATTTTGAATTCCTCTAACTGGTAACCAATCTTCTGTGAATCCACTACTACTTCCTTTTGTATTTTTTGACATTTTTATAACACCAACCCTTCCAACGATACATTTGGCGACTTGTTAAAAAGTCGTAAGCCTCCATAATAACGTTTAACATATTATGATAATTTGGTACCGGCATAACTAAGAATCCTGTTATTATTGCCGGACTTAATACTATTACGGTAACTAAGGTACTTGATAGTGGCATTATTGCCAATAGAAGCACTGTTACAAAGATCCCTATACCAAATAGGATAAGGTCAAATGGTCTAAATATTCCCAGAATCAATTGACCTTTTTTGGTATTAGCTGGGATTAAGTATTGATTATTCATCTATATCACACTCCCAATTAATTTGTTATTTCTTTTGTTCTGCTCTTTGAGCATTTGCTTTAGCTGTTGCATATTCTGCACTACTCTTAATAACTCCAGCTTGAGCACCTGCAGCATATGATGCTCCTTTAAAGTCAGCACCCATACTTAATGTATCATCATCAATTTGCTTACCATCGAATGAAGACCAGATACCATCATCATCCCTAGCATGTTTAGCTGCTGTTTGCATAATTTGTTCTGTTGCTTGATACAATTGCTGTTCACGTGGAGTTTGAAGATCATTTTTATGCTTACGGATATAATCAAATCTTGATTTTTCAGCAGCTTTAACAATTGTTTCCATTTGTTTTAGGTCAGCTTCTGAATATCTTCCAGAAGACTTCATACGCGCTTGAGCATCTTTTAAATCTTTAACACTATATGATTTATTTGCTTCCAAGATTGTTTCTCCATTTGCTTGGAAAGCTGATGCTCCTTGAACATATCCACCTCTATTGGTATGTTCAGTATTATTTGCTCCTATCCAACCGTCACTATCAAGGGCATTTTGAACACTCTTCCATGCATTTTCAGCTCTTTGATATCTAGCAATTTTTTGATCCATAAGTTCGGCTTTATTTTGTAAACCGACAGCGCTTTGCATAGTAGCAGCCATTCTACCACCAAATGTAGAATCATCTGAAGCATTAGAGTAATTCTTAGCATTGTAAGATCTTACATTGTTCATTAGAGCTTTGCCATCAAAGTCTTTCTGTTGCATGAATCCTTTTCCAGCATTTATTGCTCCACCTACTCCTCCAGCCATTCCAGCTAGAATTGATTTTCCTAAATTTCCACCATTTTGGTGAGTTGCTACTCCTCTAGATATTGCTCCACCTACTGCTCCAGCAGGTACTGCCATAGCAGCTCTTCCTTGAGCAAGTCCAGAGAATAAACCAGTTTCTGATTTGATTCCTAATACATCTTTTAAGAATTTAGGAGCTTGTTTTGCAAAGACAAATAATCCGATACAAATTAAGATAAATGATAATACTCCTACTACTCCACTTCCGGTATTAATTACTAATCCATTAACAATTAAGTCTTGGATTAAATATATTACAAAGTAGACTAGTGCTAGTCTTACAAATAAGTCTAGGTATGTTGATGATAAAGCTTTAACCCAACTGTTAAAGGCTCCATCTTTTCCACCTTTTGGATCCATATAACTAAGTATTGGAATTGGTGCAATTAAACGTAGTGCTGCTAATTTAACAGCACGGACAGCTACATCAATTGAGAAGCTCAATAAGATAATTGAGAAGATGATTGCTGTTACTGCAGGTAATATTGGAATATAGGCAAATACATAACGATCTGTCTTTGCTGCTCTTTTAATAAATCCTAAAGCTTTGTTAATAGCAGCCTCTCCAAACCAACTTGCTGATTTTGCACTAGTACAACTAGCATTTACTAAGTCTAAAATATCACCTGGATCACTATCTAATTTAGTATAGATTTTTAATGTTTCATCATCTATATCTGTACACATTCTATTTTCATTTAAAACTTCTGGTTCTTTTCCTTCACCAGGATCTTTTAATTTACCATCTTTTAGATTTATTCTTATAAATCCTTTTAATACTGTTGTTGTAAATATATTTGCAGACTTTTCGAGGTTCTCTTCCGTCGAGTTGGAAGATGAGGTTGTCGTCGAAGTCGTCTGAGTTGATGAAACTGAATTAGTTCCTAAAACTAAACGACCAATTGTATTATTAGATAAAATTCTATTTTGTAATGAATATAAAGTACCAAATAATAAACCATTATTATTTAATTGGATTTGATATTCACTTCTAGCACCTGGTATTGAGATAGGCATAATTGCTACTAGCATAAATAATGAAACCATTACACGATAGATAACATTATTTCTACCACCTTTACCATCAGTCATTTCTTCTGGATTAATAATACCTTTAACAATAGTTATAGTTAATTGGAACAGCATAAAAATTCCAATGATTAATTGGACTCTTTTATAAAAACTTAGTATTGTTCCACTACTAAAGATATCAGCTGAGGCTACATTGAAAAATATTTTATACATTAATCCTAAAAGCCAGAAGCATGGTCTATCAATAAAAGTAAAAACACTTCTAAATATGTCATTAATTAAGGTTGCTGGTGTATTTTGATTCATTAATTTTTCACCTCTTTTTAGACTTTACATTAGCTAATACCGCAAGTACCTTCTCCAGTTATTCCAAATATGTCAAGGATAGCACTTACTAATGTTGGTGCTAGGAATAAAGCTGCTACTAAAAGCAGACGGTTTATTAACTTTTTCTTTGCTTTTCCTAATGAATCATCATCATTTTTTACGATAACGACAGCAAAATCTACACTACTCAATACTACTACAAGTATTGGGCCTATTATTCTAATATAATTTAATATTTGTTGCAATAACCAAGCTACAGAGTTTTCATCATTTGGGTCTCCTAATATTGATGAACCTCCAGAACAGTTTTGATCTTGATTATAATCATCCATCCATCCTTGAGTTGCTTGATCAATTGTTTCTGCATTTGGATCTACAGCTTTATTAGCAACATATATATAATTATTAATATTTAAATTACTCTCTTTAGCTACAGTATTCATGGGTAAAATCATGACACTTATAAATACTATTGGAATTAATAATTTTGCTAAACTTTTCATCTATAATTTCACCTACACTCTAACATAATAATTATATCAAACGAAAAAAAAAATAGCAATAATTTGCTACTTTTAGTTTACTATTTTCCAGCTGCTCTCCAGCAACTCTCCCAACCAGTTGTATTTGCATCATCTGTTGCTCCTGTTGCAACGATATTCATAACAACTGATACGAATGTAGTAACGAAGAATACTAATGCTGCATAGATAAATCTTTTAATTAAACGATTTTGAGCACTTTTTACTTCTTTTTCATCACTAGAAATAACAGCTTTTCCTAAATCTATAGTACCTAAAATAATTAATAGAATTGGGATTCCAATTTGGAATAATGGGAAAACACCTTTTCTAATTACTTTTACTATTGGTAATAAGCCATTACAAGCATCAATTGCTCCTACTTGAAATAAATTTGACATAATAACCTCTCCTTTTTCATTTTAATAATATATCAACTAACCTTATTTGTCAATTAGTTAACGTCTAAATAATCCGAATATACGGCCTTGATTTTCATTAGTACCACCGCTATTTAGTAGTCCTAATTTTACAAGTAAATCATTCATTATGCCATTTCTCTTTCTTTCATCAAGTGGTGGCATATTATAATATACTTTTAAATTAGCTTCTGATTCAAAATCTGCTACATCATTATTTTGTAATAAGCTTTTATTTAAAACTACTTTTTTGTTTTTTAATTGTCCAAGTATATCTCTATTTCTTCTTATTAATTTATTAAGCTTAATAGTACTTGGCTCTATTAAATATAATACTTCTTTACAGAATGAGTCATCTGTCATACCATTTAAATCTATTAGTATTACTTTTACATTTCTTAGTTGACTTAAAGCTTGCTTCAATTGAGTATTTTTTAATGATAGCATTGATTTATCATTAAATAATTGGAAGTCGTTTTTATCTAATTCTAGTGCTACTACTCCTTCTTTTCCATATGTATTTACTAATTCATTTTTTAACATATATATGAATGTTGTAGCTCCTGCATGTTCTGTTATATTTTTAATACCAATTATTGTTGCTTCATTTGAAAGCATAGCTTGCATTGAGACTGACTCATTAGCATGTGGAATTCCACTACTTTCTCTTGTTCCGCCTGGAATTGGTTGATCTTGAGCCATTCCAAGTTTTAATATATGTTCAACATCTTTGATAGTATTAGGTTTCTTTATTAGGTACTTGATACCTTCTATATTGGTAGTAAAGTTATATATACCAATTTGTATTAATTGTGCTAAGAAACTAGAAGTACATAAACTACTACCATCTGGTAAATAAAATATTATTTTTTCTACATCTAGACCACTTTTTAATTCTTCATAAGTTTTTACTTCAGTGTAACCTTTCAAAGCAGTTACATCTAGTATCATTTTACTATAGAAGAAATTTTTAAACATTTCAACTATTTCATTAGCCGAATATTGCCCACTTATATTCTTTATTATATCTACATCGAGATTTGCAAGTGCACCTTGCTGTTCATTTGATACAATTACATTCATATCTTTTAATCAGGTATTTCTACCGCTTTACTGTCTCCTTGTACTTGAAATAATGTAGGCATAAATTTGTTAATTAGTGGTATATCCATATTTACCCAAGTTTTTATTTTATAATAGTGTTTTTCAGCACCATCTGTTGTAGTTGGTCCTGGAAATACAGCATAACAATAACCCATACTTTGTGGGCATTTCCAACCATTAGATATAGTACCAGTTAAAGTTTCTGAGTCAGCACCTGATGGTGTTTTTTGACTGTATCCAACTTTTTTCATGTATTCTGCTATAACCTTATTGCACTCTGACATTGTATTATCATTTTCACAACCTTTATCATATTGTTCAAATGTAGTAATTATTTTATTTTTTACACGGAACGCTTTTGTATAATTTACCGTATATGCCATATAACCTGATACGATTACTAAGAATACAACGATAATTACAATGTTTACGATTCCTCCGAAAGCATCACGCATCTAATACACTCCCTATCTATTTTTTGTTTGTTATTTATTTAATACTATCATTCCAGTTCCTGTAGTTCCTGAAACATTTTGCCATTGTGAGTTGATTGAATTTTGAATTTGTGGCCACATAGCCCAGAAAAACGCGATAACTGCTGCAATAGCAATTAAAGTAATAACTGTTAAGTTTAATTCACCTGTAGCTGCCTTCATTAATTTTCACCTTCTTTCCTATCTTCTAAGAATAATTATAACAAAATTTAATTTTGTAAACAATATATTTTACATTGAGAACATCATCATCATAGATATCAAAATTATTAACATAACACCAACACCTGTTACAACAAGCATGATCATTGTTTGACTTTCCATGTGATTTAATCTCTCTTTATATTTTGTTTCACGTGCTTTATTTTGAAGCGCTGAAACTGTTCTTGAGAACATCATTAATCTCTCTTGTTTCTTTTCTTGTGAACCAATTCCTAAACGATATAATAGACGCATCATACGCATTGAATCTCTAACTGGATAAGTGTTAGCAAATTCCATGTATGGATCTACTGTTGAATCTCCAGAATTGATTTGGTCAATCATTTTTCTTAGTCCTGGTTTGAAGATTTCTGGGGCATCTCCAATAGATTTACCTATTGCTACTGGAACTGTATAGTGTTGAATTAAGATTTCCAAACTCTTTAAGTAATATGGCAACATTACATCTATTTCATGTAAATGTTGTTTATAATAACTTTTTAATTGAGTATATCCACTCTTAAATACTACAACAGCTACTACTGCAGATAAAACCAAGTTTAAGAAAAATTGTTGGTTTATTATATCAGCACCATTATTATTACTAATTGAGAAGGCTAAAATTATAAAGAAAGCTATTACTGCATATGTAACTCTTTTCATATATAATTGGTCAGCATCGGCATCTTCTCCATATTTAGCATATACTAAGAAAGTATAATCTTCTTCTCTAAATATTTCTAGATATTTTTCATTATCAGCAAAGAATTTATTTTTATCAATTGTATTATTATATACTAAGATAAAGATAATTATTGCTCCTACTATTAATACTTCCATCGATTACTCAGCCCCCACATTCTCATTATAATATTTTTCTCCTTTTAAAAGGAAATATGTATTTATTATTAAGACTCCATGTAGGAGAACTTGAATATACCATCTATCTAGTAATACTAGATATGTTTCTCTTCCTAACAAGTATTGTACTAACATTACCATTAAGTATAATGTTACACCGAATGTTAAGAATGATTTATGGAATGATGCTCTTTCAATTCTGTCTCGGTAAACACTTTCAACTAGCATATCGATATCTAGTTGCATGTTTTCTAGAGAGTCAGCTGAATTTTGAGCACCTTCTTTAGTAATTTGTAAGAATAATTGGTGCATGTTTTTTACTATGTAATAAGGATATAATTTAGTCATGTATTCTAAGGCTTCATCAATTGTACCATTATCATATGACATGTTTATCATTTGTTCTACATCACTAAGTACTGGATCTTCAAGTACTCCTGAGTTTTTAACTCCTTCTAGAGCTTTAACAAATGATTGAGTTGTTGCAAACTCCATAATAACGTTTGATGTATATACTTGAATTTGTTCAAATAAGAACTCACTGTACACTTTTTTACATCTTAAATATGATAAGTATGGAACAAACATTACTGAGATTCCTACATATACTAAACTAATTATTAAATTATAAAAGTATAAATATGTAACAACAGCTGTAAATCCTGAAATTACACCTACTTGTATTGCATATTGTCTTGGTGTATATTCTTGTCCTAATTGTTTTGTTTTATCACGGACCATTTTAAATGAATATGGAGCAAATTTATCATAGACAGCTTGTGTTTGTTGTACGATATATTTACCAACATTTTGTCCTTGATAATTACGATATAAAAAGATCATTATGACAATTAAGCCAATTATTAATAACTCTTCAATATACATACTTATTTACTCCCTTCTATTCATTTGTTAGTTTTGCTAATGGTTGTACTTGTGGCTGCACAGCTTGAGCAGTTGGTGCTGGCTGAGCTTGTGGCTGTACAACAGCTTGCTGTGGTTGAACGGTTGGCTGTGCAACTACAGTTGGGGCAGCCTGTTGTTGTTGAGGCTGAACTGTAGGTTGTACTACTTGTGGTTGTACTGCAGGTGTTTGTTGAACTGTTGGTGCTGCTTGTACTTGTGGTACAGCAGGTGTAGGCGTTGCTACTTGAGGTTCAACTGTTGGAGCTTCAGCAACAGGAATTGTTACATCTTGTGGCTTAGCTTCTTCTACAGTTGGGGTTTGTTGTTCTTCTTTTTTTTCTCCTTCAGGTGCTTTTACTTCAACAGCATCTT
>CAMOYT010000014.1 GCA_946630315.1 uncultured Bacillota bacterium
AACGCATTACTTTATCAACAAAACGTTTACATCCTCTTAATGAATCAGTACTCCAAGGAGCATCCATTTGATAATCTCCCATAAACATTTCATATAAACGTAATGTATCTGCTCCATATTCATTAACTATATCATCTGGATTAATTACATTTCCTTTTGATTTAGACATTTTCTCATTATTAGATCCTAATACCATACCATGAGAAACACGAGTCCAAATCATTTCTTTCTTAGGTACTAATCCAATATTATATAAGAATTGTACCCAGAAGCGTGCATATAATAAGTGTCTTGCAGTATGTTCCATTCCACCATTATACCAATCTACTTTATCCCAATATTTCATAGCATCCATACTAGCAAACTCTTTATCATTATGAGGATCCATAAATCTTAAGAAATACCAAGAACTTCCTGCCCAGTTTGGCATAGTATCAGTCTCTCTCTTAGCTGGTCCTCCACAACAAGGACAAGTAGTATTAACCCAATCTTCAATTTTAGCAAGTGGACTCTCTCCTGTATCAGTAGGTTCATATTCAGCAACATCTGGTAATAATAAAGGTAAATCTTCTTCCTTCATTGGTTGCCATCCACACTTTTCACAATAAATCATTGGAATTGGTTCTCCCCAGAATCTTTGTCTTGAGAATATCCAATCACGCATCTTGTAATTGTTAACTCTCTTACCAATTCCCTTTTCTTCTAGCATATCAGAAATTGCTTCTCTTGCTTCATCAACAACCATACCATCAAATTCTTCTGAGTTCATCATCTTATAACCATGACCACCCATATAATCTTGTTTTTCGATAGCATGTTCTGAAATATCTCCACAATCTATAACTTGAATAATCTCTAAGTTATGTTCTTTAGCATATTCAAAGTCTCTTTGATCATGACTAGGTACAGCCATAACAGCACCTGTTCCATAATCACCTAATACAAAGTCTCCTAAGAACACTGGAACTTCTTTTCCATTAACTGGATTAATAGCTTTAATACCATCAATCATAACACCAGTTTTACCTTTATTTAATTCAGTTCTATCCATTGCACTCTTCTTAGCTGTCTCTTTTATATAGGCTTCTACTTCTTTTTTATTCTTAACTCTTGGCATCAATTCTTTAATTAATTTTCCATCAGGAGCAATTACAAAGAAAGTAATACCATAAATAGTCTCTGGACAAGTAGTAAATACTGAGAATTTACCACCATCTACTATATCAACATTAATTTCAACACCAGTTGATTTACCAATCCAATTAATTTGTCCTAATTTAACTCTTTCAGCAAAATTAGTATCTTTTAATCCCTCTAATAAGTCTTCTGCATAATCACTCATTCTAAGCATCCATTGACTCTTCTCTTTTTGTTCTACTTGAGCCCCACATCTCTCACATACTCCACCAGCAGCATCCTCATTAGAAAGAACAGTCTTACATTCAGGACACCAGTTTACTGGAATAGTATCTTTATAAGCCATATCATGCTTATAAAATTGTAAAAATTGCCATTGAGTCCATTTATAATAATCAGGATCAGTAGTTGCAAACTCTCTACTCCAATCAAATGAAAAACCTAATGATTTCATTTGACCTTTAAAAGTCTTAATATTTTCTTTAACGGCTTCTTTAGGATGGATATGATTCTTAATAGCATATTGCTCTGCAGGAGCTCCAAATGAATCCCATCCCATTGGATATAATACATTATATCCTTGCATTCTCTTCATTCTAGCCATAGCATCCAAAGCAGTATAACTACGAACATGACCTACATGAAGTCCTGCTCCACTTGGATAAGGAAATTCCACTAATATATAATAAGGTTTCTTCTTCTTATCTCCAGTCTTTGCTTCAAAAGTCTTATTATCATCCCAATATTTTTGCCATTTCTTTTCTATATCTATAAAACTAGACATTCTTAATCATTCCTTTCTTTTTATAAAACAAATAAACAATATGATAACTAATTAATAAAACTAATACAATAGATAATCCACCAACTAATAATCTAATAACAAAATTCTCAAATAACATTATTAAACTACATATAATAGCAATATCTAAACTACTTGTAATAGCAATTATTTGTAATAACTGATTATAATTAACTTTCTCTAAATCAAGTCTATATCTCTTAACTAAATAGAGCACTTCTAAAACCTCTTTGTCTTTCTTCTTCCTACCTTTTTTACTCTTTCTTCTCTTAGCAGGAGCAACAATAAATGCTTCATATATAATGAGCACAAAAATAAAAGTTAATATAAATAAAACAACCTCTTCCATAAATTCCTCCAAAAAAAATATACTTACTCATAAGGACGATTATCTCGCGGTACCACCTTATTTCATAAGTATACTTATACACTCTATATTGATAACGGAATAACCCAATTGCTCCTAAGACAAGTTCAAGAGTATTAACTATCTATTTTCACCTAACATAGACTCTCTACAAGTATTTTTCTCCCTACTACTTCTCAGTCATCACAAAATATATATGTATTATATCACATTTTTTTAAAATTCCAATAAAAAAGGAATAATTTATTTAACTATTCCTTTAGCATCTCTTCCTAACATTTCTTTAGTCTTTTTACCACTTTTATCTACTTCAATATTATCTATCTTAGAAACATAATATATAGGATTATTATCTTCATAATCAAAATATAAATCACCTAAAGCATTACTAAAGCCAAAATCATTATCTCTTAAATAAGCCGTAATATCACTAAGCAATTTAGAAGCATTATCATCAGTTAACTCTTTATCATCAAAATTAGCTCTATTATATAATTCAACAGCAATTACTAATGGATTACTAATAATAGCAGTCTTCTCATCCTTATTAAAATATAACACTCCTAATGGAAAATCTAATAATTCAGCTTTCTCTGAAGTAGTAAATATATTATATAAATTATTATCTTTAGTCATTTCTAACAATACTTTTTCAAGTAATTCATCATTACCAAAAGTATTTCTTAATCTTTCAACTACAGAATAATCTGAATAACCATCTTGGTCTTTTAACTCTCTTAAAAAGTTTAAAGTATTTACTCCACCTACTTTAGCAAGTTCAATAACAAAATCATAATTATCTAATACTTCAGTAGCAATCATAGTAAAATCTTCAATAAACCTTTCACTAGATTCAGCCCAACAAGTAGGATCTCCATCATAGAAAATAATATCTTTATAGCTATTAACAATATTTAAAATCCTATTTTTCTCTTCTACATTTAGACCTCTTAAAGCATATGTCTGATAATCGTCATTTAACTCACCAGTAGTTAAATGTTCAAATATAGCATCATTAAGTGCAATAGTCCTATCTTCATCATCTTCATAATTAATAGAATCATTAAACATCCTAATAACAGCTTCTTGTAAATCTAAAAGTCTATTAACAGCATTAGTCTTCTTATCTTCTACTGTCATAATATCACTCCTATACTTCATTAATATATTCAAGCAGTCTTAAGAATAAGTTAACATAGTCTTTAGAAAGACCAGCTTTCTTAAGTTTACGAATCGCAATTCTCTTTTTACTATTAGCTTCATTACTAAACATTATAGCAGCAATTTTCTCTTTAGTATATGTTTCAATTTGTAAATCCATCAAGATACTATTAACATCATCATTAATAAGTCTTGCTGCATCTATCTCAATATCTTTACCTTTACAATTTATAGTTAATTGCCCAATAGTAGGAATATCCTTAATTTCTACTATAAAGTCATTACCATCTACATAGTTTTCACTTTGTACTTTATCAGCATTAAAGAATATAGTAACATTCTCAGCTTCTTTTGTATTTCTAAATACCATCTTATAATTTCTCTTCTCAGGAGCAATACCACTCTTACCTTCAATAGATCTAATAATAACAGTATAGTTATTTCTTAAGTAGTTATAGTCAATAGAAGTCTTTAAGTAGTATCCTTCTTTGTATAAAGAAGTAATTCCATCATCTTCATATAAAGTATAAGTATTAGAAACACCAGGGAATATTTGAATTTCCAAATCAGTAGGAAGTCCCACATTTTGATAATCACTTCTGTTACTTAAAGGAATAATACTACCAGCATGAGCAAATACTGGATAATCTTCTTCTTTGAAGAAAGATATATATTTCTTATTTCCTGGGAATTTCTTTCCAGTAACAAAGTCATACCAAGTTCCATCTGGAATAAAGAATCTATGTACAGTACGCATCATTGTCTTATCAGCTTTATCAAGTATAGGACATACTAATAATTGAGAACCAAAATAGTATTGATTTCTATATAAAGTATCATCATAAACCCACATATAATTATAATAGAAAGGCTGAATAAGAGGTGTACCAGCTCTTGTATAATTGTATGCCTCGGTATATAAGTATGGAATAAATCTATGTCTTAATCTCATATAATCAGCTGCTATATTAGCAGTTTGAGCATCCCATACCCAAGGCTCCTTCTTATAATATGGACCACGTGCTCCATGAAATCTAAATATTGGAGAGAATGTAGACAATTGTAAATATCTAACATATAATTCCCCTTCTTCTATACCTCCATGGTTACCAGCTACATCATGACTCCACCAACTAACTCCTATATTAGCAGCATTTAAATATAAGAATGGTAAATTCTTTAAATTCTCCCAACTAATAGAAGAACTACCACCATATATTATTGGATATCTATGAGGAGCAATAACACTACCACGTCCTAGAATCATTCCACGTTTATTATTATTACGTCCTGAATCTAAATACATATAGTGATCAAGTGCCCATAATCTAGTTACATCATTACCACCAGTTGAATCATTCCAAAAGAAATCTACTCCCACAGATTCAAGAGGATGTAAGAACACTTTAAATAGAACATCTAATAATTTAGGATTTAATGGATCAAATTGAATAACTGCTCCATTAGTAACTCCTAAATACTCAGAAGCTTGTTTATAAAAAGCTTCATGTGGATAAATACCTTCAGTTGGATTAACAATAAGTCCTACTCTAATACCTCTATTATGAAATTCATCAATCATTCCCTTAGGATTTTTAATTAAAGCAGTATTAAATGTATAACCATTTTTTAAATCTCTAAATTGTCCAACATTTCTAATATGCCAATCATTATCAAATAACATAACAGCTAAAGGTATCTTCTTACGTTCAAAATTACGTATAAGTTCATGTATAGCCTTATCATCATATTGAATATTTCTACTCCACCAATTACCTAAAGCATATCTAGGTGGCAATGCTGGTGGTCCAGTCATTTTAAAATAATCAAATAGAGCTTGTTTAAAATCTCTATCATACATAAACACATATAAATCAATATGATCTTTTGGTGGTTCTGCTAAAGTACCATCTTCCATAATTATTTTACTCAAAGAATCATCTATAGTAGCAAAACCATCTAATGAATACAAACCTTTTTGTAAATTTTTAGGTATATTAACATCTACTCCTACTAGATTACCTAACATATTACGAGCTTCTGGATGTCCATAATACCAATCTTTATTTCGATCCCTATCTCTAGAAAGTAAAGTAATCTTTAAATTCTTCATAGGATCAACTTTATTACCTACAAAAGGTTGTCCTTTAATATAGTTCAAAGCAAGATATTTAGTAGTAACCTCTACAATATTGGCATCTTGTCTAACAGAAAAATCAGCTAGTCCAATATTTCTCTTACGGATTAACTGCGTAGGTCTATCAACAAATTGTCCAGCTTGAGAATATTCTAGTCTAATTACACGTTCACTAATAATAGAAATTCTATAATTAGCACCTTGAACTATGGCTTTAGCATCACTCTTAGCTTTTGTATAATTCACTTCAAACTGTTTTCCAAGTGGATACATACCAAACACTTCCTTATTATTCTAATAACATAATATCATAAATAAAGAAATTATAAAAGAAAAAAAGAGTATTTAACACTCTTATTTATCTAAATATCTAACATAATACTCTTCTAATGTAATCCCCTCTTCATGTATCTTTTTAGCAATATCTACACCGACATATCTATAATGCCAAGGTTCAGCTCTAAATAAAGTCATATGTTCATATTTTTTCTCATATCTAATAATATATCCATACTTATAACTATTATCTAGCATCCACTGATATTCTTTACTATTAGCAAAAACATTAGTACTTCTACTTCCAACATCTATTGCAAGACCAGTTTGATGCTCACTAAATCCAGGCTTAGCCACATACTTCTCTACATAACTATCTCCATACCATTTACGATAATATTCTTGAGTATCAACTTGATCATCATAACTACGATAAGCAGAATTAATAACAATACCAAGCCCATCTTTTTCACAAGCTTTACTCATCTTTATAAAAGCTTCATATGCTTCACTTCTAAGTTTCATTCCTGCTTCACTAGCATATTTAGTACTTACTTTAACTAAATCAGGATTAAATTTCTTACTTAAAAATCTATGCTTATTAACAACCATATCAATACCATAATTCTTCTCTTCAATTGCATCAGTATATGGTTCCTTATCTAAGTCCATATTAACATAGATAACTACATCCTCATCTTCATCTCCTTCAAGATCACTATAATTTACATATCTATCATAATTACTTATTTTAGCAAAATCATAACTTAAAAACTCATCTATATATCTAACTCTATCTCGTTTACTAAACTCAGTAACATCACTATCACTACCATGACTAAGTATTAAATTAATATCCCCATCACTATATTTCTTTTTTATTAAAGTATTAATATTTTTAATTAAATTCTTATGATTTTGATAAGTAATTTTCCTATATCTCTCTAAATATTCTTCTTTATAATCACTACTTTCAAATGCTGCATTTAAAGTCTTATTCTCCCCCACTTGTAAAACATAATCTTTTTTAAAATGAAATAATATATAATTACTAGCTTTTTCACTATAACCAATCTTTTTAATACTATTAATTTGATATCTATAGAACAGAAAAATAACTAATAAAATTAAAAGTATTACACCTACTATTTTTAAAATACCCAAATAAGGCTCTTTTAATTTATACTTTCTCTTAGTAACCGTTCCCATAAAATCACCTACTATATACAAAGTATACCATAATTTGTGATATAATAGAGAAAGAAATGAGGAGAATATATGAAAGCTATAGTATTATCAGGAGGAGGAGCAAAAGGATCCTATCAAATAGGTGTCTGGAAAGCCTTACGTGAATTAAATATAAAATATGACATCATTACTGGAACATCAAGTGGAGCTCTAAATGGAGCTTTAATGACACAAAATAGTTATCACAAAGCAAAAAAACTATGGTTAAAAATAAATAATAGAGTATTATTTGGAGACAATGCCATTGAATCAACAAATAATATAGATATTTATAAAATGTATGCTAAAGAATTCTTAAAAAAAGGCGGTATGGATGTAAGTGAACTAGAAGAATTAATAAGAAAATCAATAAAAATAGATAAAATCTATAACTCAAAAATTAATTTTGGTCTAGTAACTTATAACTTATCAAAGAAAAAAGTATATGAATTATCAAAAAACGAAATAGATAAAGATAAAATGGCTGATTATTTAATGGCATCCGCAACATGTTATCCAGCTTTTCAAAAGAAAGATATAGAAGGCTTAAAATATGTAGATGGTGGCTACTATGATAATCTACCAATAGCACTAGCTCAAAAACTAGGTGCCACTGAAATAATAGCAGTAGACTTAAGAGCACCTGGTATAAAAAGACGTATCAAAAAGAACAAAGAAAACATTACATACATAAGACCAAATAATAAACTAACTAGTTTCCTAAACTTTTACCAAGAAGGAGCTAAAAGAAATATAGCTTTTGGCTATAATGATACAATGAAAGTATTTGGTCGCCTTGAAGGTAGAAGATATACTTTCAAAAGAGGAGAATTAAAAAATAATAGTAAAAAATATATAGAAACATATACATATGTAGTAAAGAAAATAATTAATTCAAAAAGATTAATTAATGACTTTAAAAAGATAAACAATCTACCAAACATTGATACAGATAGTATAAAAGAAATAATTTTTAATGATATTATGCAAAGTGTTGGTCATCACCTAAATATAGATGAAACTAAAATATATACTGCTAAAAAGTATAATAAAGAAATTAAAAAAGTAGTAACAAACCATTTAAGAAAAAATAATATAACGAAAGAATTAGAATACTACTTAATGATAAAGAAAGGTAACTATAAAGAAATAAGGCAACAGCTACTATTAAATCATAGAGAAATATTAAGAGCCATATATATTTATAGCTTATTTGAAAACTAATGTTTAAATATTCTAATACTAATAAAAGATACCATACACTAGATTATTATTATAAAAATAGATTTCATGAAAAAGTATTTAAAGTAAGCTTAAATGCTGGCTTTACTTGTCCAAATATAGATGGAAAAGTAGGAACAGGCGGTTGCATATACTGTTCAAAAAGTGGAAGTGGAGACTTTGCTGGGAATGAAAAAGATGAAATAGAAAAGCAATTTATAGAAATTAAAAATATGATGTTAAAAAAATGGCCTAAAGCCAAATACATAGGTTATTTTCAAGCTCATACTAATACATATGCCCCAGTTAAAAAGCTAAAAGAATTATATGAAACAATATTAAAACAAGAGAATGTAATAGGTCTAAACATTGCTACTCGTCCAGATTCCATCTCAGATGAATGTCTAGACTATTTAGAAGAATTAAATAAAAAGACATATTTAACAATAGAACTAGGATTACAAACAATAAAAGAAGAAACATCAAAACTTATAAATAGATGTCATTCACTACAATGTTTTGAAGATATGGTAAAACGTCTAAGAGAAAGAGATATAGATGTAGTAGTTCATATTATTAATGGCCTACCATATGAAACAAAAGAAGATATGCTAAATACTATAAAATATCTAAATAAATTAGATATACAAGGTATAAAAATACATATGTTAAGTATACTTAAAGACACACCAATAGAAAAACTATATAAAAAAGAAAATTTACATAGTCTAACCAAAGAAGAATATATTGATATAGTAATAGATCAATTAGAATTACTAAGACCAGAAATAGTAATACATCGTATTACAGGAGATCCAAAAGTAGAAGACTTAGTAGAACCAGATTGGTTAGTAAAAAAGTTCTGTGTATTAAATGATATAGATAAAGAAATGGTAAGAAGAGACTCTTATCAAGGTAAAAAACTATGAATATTAATATTTATTTCATAATAATAAATATTATAACTTTCCTAGTATATGGTTATGATAAATATTGTGCTATTAAAAATAAATGGCGTATCAGTGAATATCACCTATTAGGACTTGGTCTAATTGGTGGAGGAATAGGTTCTCTATTAGGAATGCTAGTATTTAGACATAAAACAAAAAAATTGCTATTTAAAATAGCAATTCCCATATTTATTATTATCAATATAATTACATATTTATGCATATAAAAAGTATTACTAAGTAATACTTTTTTATAATGATACTTAAAATTTTAATAATATGGTAAATAATTTTGTCCATTAGAAACTTTATAACTATTTCCATCTTTTTCAAGAATTAATACTGTATTCTTAGTTTCACTCTTTGGAGTAACAGTATCAGAGAAATAACCTTTATAATTATATTTTAAAGTTAAATCACCAGTAACAGCAGCATAACTTCCAAAATCATATACTTTATCAGTCTTAAAGCTAACATTATAATTAGTATAATGTCCATTACTAACATAACCCATTAAAATATTATAAGTAGATTTCATAATAGAACTATCACTAGAGAAATATTTACTTACTTCACTGAATTCTTTTTTAGCATTAGCAGCATCATATACATTTTTATAATATTCACTTACAAAACTATTAATAGTTTTACTATCCTTTGTAGGAACAACAAAAGTATAATTAATTGAATATTTACCATCTTTATAATCAGATTTATATGTATAATTTCCTTCAGCACTTGTCTTATATTTACTTAAAGTTCCTATCTCATCCTTTACTTCATTTCCTCCATTTGTAACACTAATAGGATATGTACCTTTTAAAACATTAGATACTTTATAAACATCTAAATCTACATCTTTAATTGTACTACCATAACTCATTTTAGCATGTTTAATAGTAACATCACTCTTATCAGTTGTAGAATCTTTTAACTTAGTACCATCAAATTTAACAGTACTTCCTTTAGGTACTGATATAAGAATATCTCCATTATAGAAAGACTCATCATATACATACCATTTATTATCTACTTTAATTGTATTAAATGAAAAAGTCTTATTATTATCTAATGCATAAGTAACAAGAACAGTTGCATTACCATTTTTATCAGTTATTTCTTCGCCTACACTTAATAATTTATGAGTTTTATTAGTATTTAAAGAAAGTCCCTTCTCTTTTATAATTTCAGCAAATGCTTCATCTGTAAAATATGAATCTTCATGATAGAATATATCTTTTGCTCCTGAATAATCATCTTTCATTAACATTTTTAGCATAGCTTCACTAACAGCCTCTGGCTTTGAATTATCAGCACCACATCCAGTAAGTATAAATGGTACTAATAATAATACTAATACAAATAATAGTTTTTTAAAATTTTTCATCAAATCACCTAATCCTTTTTATCTTTTAGAGTCTCAGCAATAACAGTTCCTGCAGTAACTAAACCTTGTAACTCACTAGGTACAATTATCTTTGTAGCATTACCATTAGCAACATCAACCATAGCTTCATAACTCTTTAATTTTAATACTGCATCATCTGCCTTAGCATCTTTAATAAGTTTTAAACCTTGAGCAGTAGCTTCTTGAATCTTAATAATAGCTTGTGCTTCACCTTCGGCTTTTCTAATTTCAGCTTCTTTATGAGCATCAGCTCTTAAAATAGTGCTTTCTTTCTCACCTTCAGCAATTAAGATAGCGGCTTTCTTTTCACCTTCTGCTCTAAGTATAGCCTCACGTCTCTCACGCTCTGCTCTCATTTGTTTTTCCATAGCTTCTTGAATATCTCTTGGTGGAAGAATATTCTTAACCTCAACACGATTAACCTTAATTCCCCAAGGATCAGTAGCTTCATCTAAGATACTTCTCATCTTAGTATTAATAACATCTCTACTAGTAAGAGTCTCATCTAACTCTAACTCACCAATAATATTACGTAATGTAGTAGCAGTTAAATTCTCAATAGCATTAATTGGATTTTCAACACCATAAGAATATAATTTTGGATCAGTTATTTGAAAATAAACAACTGTATCTATTTGCATAGTAACATTATCTTTAGTAATAACTGGTTGTGGAGCAAAGTCCTTAACAATCTCTTTTAAACTAACATTATTAGCAACTCTTTCAATAAAAGGAATTACATAATGTAGTCCAGTTTGCATTGTTCTATGATAAGCTCCTAACCTTTCAACAACATAAGCCTTTGATTGTGGAATTATTTTAATTCCAGAAATAATAATTAATAATAATACAATAATTACAACAACATATCCCATTTTTAATTCTCCTCTCTCTCAACAATAAGTTTAACCCCATCTATTCTTTTGACAATAACTTTATCATCTACATCTATATTTTGATCACTACAAGCAGTCCAATAATTACCAAGTACTTTAACTTCCCCATAATTATCTTTACTTATCTTTTTAGTAACAATAGCACTTTTTCCAACTACTCTATCAGAATTAGTTGCTTCTACACTTCCACCTCTTAGTTTTTTAACTATTGGTTTAGTAAGAAGTAATACGATTGCACTAACAATAGTAAATACGATTATTTGAATCAGCAACGAATCAGTAAAATGTGCTGTTATCATAGCAGCAACAGCTCCAATTGCAAACCAAATAGTCACAAGATTAACTGTAATAATCTCAATAAATAATAAGACAATAAATGTTATAAACCATGCCGCGAACATTAAACTCACCTCTAGACTTATTATATGTTAACTAGACATATTTTTCAATAAAAATTCTTGTTTAATAAGCTTTATTATAATATAATGGTAATAAGATAGGAGTATTATATATGAAAAAGATATCCTTAAATAGAAAAGAAAACAAAGTCATAGTAATAACTCTAGCTAGTTGGGGAGTTATAATGATTTTAACTGGCCTTTTAATTGGAGGCGGAAAAGAGCCTATAGTAAAGACTTCATACTCAGTAGCAATCAACGAAAGTCAAGTAGCTCAATTTAAAACAAACGAAATAAAATTAAAAGACATAACATTAGAAATTAACACACCATTAAGTGTAGATATAAAAGATTATCTAGAAGATTATAAAAATATTGATAACTCAATATTAAAATCATTAAAACTAGATACAAGTGATGTTAATGTCACACAAGCAGGAAAATACAATTATACAATTACATATAAAAAGAAAAAATATAATGGAAACGTAACAGTAAAAGAAAAAGAATTACCAAAAGTAGATATTGTTTTAAAGAACTTAACATTTAAAACAAACGAAGCTCTTCCAACAGAGTTATCAAATTATATATCTACTCCATTAACTCAAGAAGTAAAACAACATATAACTCTAGATTTATCACAAGTACAAATCAATAAACCTGGTAGTTATAAATATAGTGTAACTTATAATGGAACTCTATATACTGCAACAATAAAAATAGAAGAAGCAAAAACAACTATCATCCCACCTACTGATCCTGCAACTGAAGAAAATAAAACTGATGATACTAAAACAGCAGAATAAAAAAGACCAAACGGTCTTTTTTTTTAGTTCAATCCAACGATTTTTCCATCTACTACATCTATTTTTAAATAATTAGGTTCTTTTGGAAGACCTGGCATTGTCATCATAGTACCTAATATTAATGTAATAAATCCTGCTCCATTATAAATATTAATATCTCTAACAGTAATTTCAAAATCTTTAGGAACTCCTAATTTCTTTTGATCATCAGATAAAGAATATTGAGTCTTAGCTAAACATATAGGATAATCTTCCAACTTATTCTTCTTAATCAAATCAAGCTTTTTCTTAGCTTCATCACTATATGTAATAGAAGATGCTCCATATATTTCTTTGCAAACTGTTTCTACTTTTTTCTCTATACTAATATTATCTTCATATAATAATTTAAAATTATTATCCATCTTAACTGCTTTTAATACTTCTTTAGCTAAATCAATAGCTCCATCTCCACCTTTATTATAAACATCATTTATACATAAAGTAATTCCATCATTCTTACATAACTCATCAAGAGCTTTAACTTCATTCTTAGTATCAGTATTATAAGTATTAAGAGTAACAACAACTTCTACTCCATATTTCTTTAAATTATCATAATGTTTCTTTAGATTAGCATAGCCATTACTCATAGCTTCAACATTTTCTTTAAATATATCTTCTTTTGGTACTCCACCATGATATTTTAAAGCTTTTATTGTTGCTACTAAAACAATAGCATCTGGACTTAGACCTGCCTTACGACATTTAATATCTAAGAACTTCTCAGCTCCAAGATCAGCCCCAAAACCAGCTTCAGTAACTACATAATCACCTAAAGCTAATGCTGTCTTTGTAGCAATAACACTATTACATCCATGAGCAATATTTGCAAAAGGACCACCATGAATAATAGCAGGATTACCACCCATAGTTTGCACAAGATTTGGTCTAATAGCAGTCTTTAATAAAGTAGTCATAGCTCCCTCTATACCAAGTTCTCTAGCATAAATAAATTCACCCTTGCTATTATAACCAATCATAATATTTCCAAGTTTTTTCTTTAAATCATCAAAATCTTCTGCTAAACAGAACAATGCCATAATCTCACTAGCAGCAGTAATATTAAATGATTCTTTTCTATTTTCTAAGCTTACTCTTCTTAAAGCTCTATCATTAACATCTAAGCATCTATGAAAAATAACTTCTTGTATATCTAGTTGATTACCAAAATAAATATGGTTATCAATCGCAGCACATAATAAGTTATTAGCAGCTTCAATTGCCGCAAAATCACCAGTAAAATGAAGATTAATATCTTCCATAGGAACTATTTGTGAATATCCACCACCTGTAGCTCCACCTTTCATTCCAAATACAGGACCCATTGAAGGTTCACGTAATGCTGCAACACTCTTTTTACCTAATTTACATAAAGCATCATGAAGACCAATACTTACAGTAGTCTTTCCTTCACCAAAAGGAGTTGGACTAATAGCAGTAACTAATATTAACTTACCATCTTTCTTCTTACGATAATTAATAATCTTAGCCATATCATTACCATAAAGCATCAAATCTTTTTCTTTTAAGCCAATCTTTTCAGCAATAACCCTAATATCTTCCTTTTTATACTTTCTAGCTATATCTATATCCATCATGTTTATCACCTCGCTCTTATTATAGCATAAACTAGTTTTTTCACCTAATAAATAGCCCTACTTTTTATAAATTCCCCTAAGCAATTTAAATTATTCAAGCAATAATGAATATGAAACGTAAAAAAGACCCATTTGCGCCCAAAAACAACATGTGTTATTCTATGCCTCGTTAAGAAAAAAAAGGAGGGAGAAAATGCATAAAATCAAGTTTTTCTTAATACTATTAATTGCTTTAATGATAGTACCTTCATTATCAGTAAAAGCAGAAACTACAAGTTTTTATGAAGGTGAATATATACAAGGTATATGGATGAATAAATATAATCCATTAACCAAAACTACCTATTATCAAACAGCTAGATTCTTTAGAGAAGTAGGTTCAAATGACTTTGCATACTGCATTCAACCATTTAACTTCTTTACTGAAGGATCTACCTATGAATCTACAATTAATCATACTACTATTTCCAATGTTCAAAGAGATAGAGTTGCTTTAATTGCCCACTTTGGTTATGGTTATAAAAATCATACAGATAAAAAATGGTATGCTATAACTCAATTTATGATATGGCAAGCAGCTGATCCATCTGGAGATTATTATTTCACTGACTCATTAAATGGTAATAGAATAACAGCTTATACTAGTGAAATAAATGAAATAAACAACTTAGTTGCTAACTATAATAAATTACCAAGTATGGCAAATAAAACCTATGATATTGTAGAAGATAATAATTTAGAGATAATAGATACAAATAATGTCATCAGTAATTATCAAACAACAAGTGACTTAGTAACTATAAAAGATAATAAAATTATTGTAAATAATCCAAAAGAAGGAGAATATAATATAACTTTAACTAGAGAAGATAAATACTATAATAAACCTCACATATTTTGGAGATCATCAACATCCCAACACTTAATAGAAACAGGAGACATAGCTGCAAAAAAGGCTCAAATAACAATAAATGTTCAAAAAACCACAATCAGTCTAAATAAAATAGATGCTGATACCAAAGAAACAACACCACAAGGTAAAGCTTCTCTAGATGGAGCAATATATAACCTTTATGATGAAAACAATAATTTTATAGACACCTTAGAAATAATAGATAATACTGCTGAAATACATAATTTAAATTATGGTAAATATTATCTAAAAGAAGAAAAAGCAGGAGTTGGCTACAATCTAGATACCAATACATATGAAATTAACCTATCAAAAGAAACACCAATAATTGAAAAAACTTTAGAAAATAAAGTAATAAAAGCTAAAGTAACAATAAATAAACAATATGGTGATTCAAATAATATGAAAAATGAAGAAAATATAAATTTTAATTTATATAATAGTAAAAATGATCTATATAAAACACTAATTACAGATGATAAAGGAAACATAGAAATAGAGCTTCCCTATGATACATATAGATTAGAACAATTAAATACAACTTCAGGTTATAGTAAAATAGAACCTTTAACTATAGATATAAATACAAATGATGATATAACACTAAATCTAAAAGATTTAAAAATACCAGTACCTGATACCCATACTAATAATAAATTATTAATTATCTTATGCATAATAATATCACTAATATGTTAAAAAAAATATTAATTCTATTCATAATAACACTTCTCTTATTATTTACTAAATCAATAGTAAAAATAGATTCAAATAAAGTAAACATATCAAAACCAATACTAATAAATACATATCAAGAAAAACCTATAGGTAATCTTAAAATAACCAAAATAAAGCTAAATCAAGATATCTATAGAATAGATAGTAAAGAAAATACTATTGAAAAAAACATTCAGATATTAAAAGAATCAACAGATAATTTAATAATAATTGCCGCCCACTCTGGATCTGGTAAAATCGCTTATTTTAATAATTTAAATAAATTATTAATAAATGATGAAGTATCCCTAACTCTAAATAAGAAAAATAACACTTATATAGTAAAAAATATTTGGGAACAAAAGAAAAATGGTTATATCAACATTTCAAAAGAAGAACAAGATCAATTAATCTTAACAACTTGTAGTCCTAACCATAATGGTTATCAATTAATAGTAAATTGTATAAAAAAAGAATCTTTATAGATTCTTTTTTATTGTTTTATTATTTCAATTGCTTTTTTTAGTTGAGTATCATTATCTCTAGTAGGATTATTAATATACTCTTCACTTCTTTCAACCACTACATCAGGTTTAACACCAACTCCATTAATAGTATTACCTTTAGGAGTTAACCATTTTTGAGTAGTATATTTAATAGAAGAACCACTCTTTAAATCGACTACTTTTTGTACAGTACCTTTTCCATAAGTAGTCTCTCCTACTATTTTAATATTCTTATAGTTTTCTTTAAAACATGCAGCCATTATTTCAGCAGCTGATGCAGAGTTAGCATCAGTAATAATAACAATAGGATAATCCCTAGAAGTATTTGTAGAAGCCTTTACTTTAGTAGTCTTTTCTCTAGTTTGCACTTGATACAAAACAGTATTTTTCTTAAAGAATAAATCAAGTATTTGACTAGTTTGTTTTAAATGACCACCTGGATTACCTCTTACATCAATAATTAACTTATCAATACCCTTCTTCTCTAGTTTATCTAAATTACTCTTAAATTGTTTATAAGTATTAGCTGCAACATTATCAACAACCATATATCCAATATTATCATTTAATACTTCACTACTAACTGAATCAATCTCTATTTTAGATTTTTTAATCTTATATGTCCTCTCTTTATCATTTCTTTTTACTGTAATAGTAACAGTATCTTTACTATCTTTAACCATAGCTGCTATATCATTACCATTTAAATTAGTAACATCTTTCTTATTAACAGCAACTATAACATCTCCTACTTTTAATTTATTATAAGCATCACCATTTTTGTTAACATCAACAACCTCATTCTTACCTTCATTAGTATAAATAGTAATACCTATACCTACAAAATAACCATCTACAGTAGTATTAAATTCACTAGTAAAACTATCATTCATATATAATGAATAAGGATCTTCTAAAGAAGTAACCATCCCATTTATAGCAGCATTAACTAGTTCCTTCTCATCTACTTCATCATAATAATTATCTAAAATACTATTATAAGTAACAATTAAATCTTTTAACTCAGAAGATACCTCAGTACCTTCAACCTTACTCTTTGAAGCACTTAAGAAATATCCAACTAGAATACCAAATAATACAGAAATAACAATTATTATTATAACTTCAAAAGTATTAAATCCACTATTTCTCTCAACATAAATAGTTTTTTCTTCTACTTCTTGAGTTTCTTCTTTTATCTTTTCTTCTTTCTTTTCTTTTACTTTTTTACTTTTCTTCTCTTCTTTAATACTATTTTTTTCATCTTTCTTCATATGCTTCACCTACTTTATATCATACCACAAAATAAAAAAAGGCTAAAGCCTTTTTAATTAGCTAAAAAATTATTAATATTATCTGTACCTTCTACATATTCATTTACTTTATTATTAGTAAATTTAATAAGAGTAGGTCCATTTATTTTTAATTCACTAGCACTACTTGCATTAGGATTAGACTCTTCTGCACTATATCTACTATTAATACCATTACTCATATCAACAGTATATATACTTAAAGCCTTATCACTTTTATTATATTTATCCAAATTTTCAGATAAACTACTATAAATATCTCCATTACTACGATCATAGAATAATACTAAATATTCTTTTTCATTTCTATTGAAGCTTTCTCCTAACATAATATCACTATAATTAAAAGTAGCTTCCCCAATTACTTTAGTATTTTTCTTATTAATTACTCTAATAGATAATAGATAGAATATAAGAATAATTATTACAAGAAATACAACTGCTCTTATCACACTTTTAGCACCTATATCTAATCCACTAGGAATAGACTCTATCTTTCTTGCTTCTTCTCTTGCTTTTCTTCTTTTTGCACTATTTCCTTTTCCTGCCATAAAATCACCTGGAATTAGTATAACACAAACTAATTTTTAGGTAAAGAAAAAGGATAGCTAACTATCCTTTTGTAATACGTACTTTAACACGTTTAGTCTTAGATGAATATGCCAACTTCAAGTCATTACCAGTTACTTTAACCTCAACTTCATGTTCACCTTCGCCATATCCCTTAAGATCAATGTATGCCTTAATATCAGAAGCCTCAATTGCATCAACTACTGCCTTACTACCTTTAACTACTACAGTAACAGATGTATCTGCTTCACTAAGACCTTGTACAACATATCCACTCTCTAAGTTTTCAGATTGAACTGAAATATTATTAAATTCCTTAGATGTAGAATTATCAATTGTAACTTTAACATTAATTGTCTTACTACTTAATTCAGTAATACCTTTAGGTTTCTTTAAAGTAACATTATAATCTTTATTACTATCTAATCCCTTAACATCAATTTCAACTTCTAATTGATCAATCTTTTCAATAGCACTAGCTTCACCATAAACAGTAATACTAGAAATATTAGTTTCAATTGACTTAATAGATTTACCAAATGCTAAACTTCCCTTAGGAATTACTTTAATAGGTATTTGTTTACTTGGTGATGAAATTTTAACATTAGCAGTAACAGTTTTTGGAACTATCTCAACATCAACAATCTTACCATCATTATCATAAGCAACTAGTGGAATATCCTTAACAGTAATATCACCAGCCTTAGGATTTGCAATATTATTAACATCAAGTAAAGCTTTTACTGTTGCTACTTGCTTTAACTTATATTCAGCACCCTTAATAATTACATCAGTTCTATCAAGTTCTACATCATCAATACTTAACTTACTATCTAAGCTATCTTTATGTAAGATATCATAAGTGATACTTCTATTTTCACTTACTTTCTCATAAATAGTAACAGTAACAGTAGATGGATCCAACTTATAATCTAATGATTTTAATCTTTGAGTATACTTTAATGTAACTCTATGATTTCCAGGCTCTAACCCAGTTAAATCAACACTTACTCCCTTAGAAGGAGATTGTTTAGCCAAGAAAATATGTCTTCTTTGACCAATTAAAGTTATATCAACAGACTTTGGTAAGCCTTCTACTACATAACTTTCTTCATTATAAACAGCAGTAACTGGTTGATCATATAATATTTCTGCATATTGATCAATCATTACTGTAGATTCTCTATCAACTATTAAAAATGTTATAAATGCTAAAACCAAACTTAGTACTAATAAAGCACTCTTCTTATTACTTAATCTATCTAAACTCTTAGCCCAATTCTTAAATAAATCCATAAGTTTTAGAATTAACTTAGTAATTGGAGTAATTAACCATTTATCAAAGAATGAACCTATATGAGCAAATAATTTCCCAAACATTTTACTTATCTTCTTCATAAATCTCTTCCTCTTCTACAACATCTTCTTCAGTATAATCAACATCTTGTTTAGGTTTTAGCTCATCTATTAACATCATTCTAACATCATCAAGAGTTAAGTTATATAACATTTCTCCTTTTAAAGCAATTGATACTCTACCAGTTTCCTCAGAAACTACTAAACATATAGCATCAGTCTCTTCAGCAAGTCCTAAAGCTGCTCTATGTCTTGTACCAAGTCTTCTATTTAACTTAGTACTATTACTTGTAGGGAATACAGCTCCAGCACAAGTAATTCTATCTCCTTGAATAATAACACCACCATCATGTAATGGATTACCTTCATAGAATATTGCAATTAACAAATCACTAGATAAGTCTGCATATAATTTTTTAGCCTTATCAATATAATTACCTAAACTAATATCACGTTCAAGTACTATTAAAGCCCCAATTCTTTCTTTTCTTAAATAATCAACAGCATTAACTATTTCATAAACTAAATGTTCTCTCTCATCAACAGTTAAAACCTTATGTCTACCAAGCAATTGGTTTCTACCTAACTGTTCTAGTATATTTCTAATTTCTGGTTGAAATACAATAATTAAAGCTATAGGTCCCCATTGAATTAAATATTCAAGTAAAACACCAATAGTTACAAAACCTAACCAATCACTTACAATCTTAAGTGCAATTATAATAATTACACCTTTAAATAATAATGATAATTTAACATTATATCGAATATTTTTAATTATAAAATAAAATACTAACCATACTAAAGAAATATCAGCAATCTTCCTTAATATAGATAATATATCAATCCATGTTATTGCCATAAATAAATCGTCTCCTTAAGTAAGAATCGATAATAAGGCCAAGTATCACTTCCTCAACCCTATATCAATATAATAATAACAAATTTCAAATAATTTATCAACCGAAGAAAAAAAGAAATAGCTTATTTTTTTCTATTTCTTCTACTTCTTCTTTCTTTTTCTCTTGTCTTTACCATTTGGTTGACATTATCTATTCCTACAAATTTATTTTCACGTACTTTTTCTATTGCTTTAAAGTCTACTGTCTTACCATCTTTATCACATGACATTAACTTCATACTCAATCTATCACCAATATAGTAATTTTCAAATCCATCAAGTGATACTAAAGTAAATGTCTCTGGATTATAGTAATAATTTCCAGGTAAACTTCTAGTCTTAATACGACCTTCTAATAAATTATCTAATTGAATTGTAATTGCATTTTGACCAATATCAATAATAGTACCTTCAAATATTTCCCCTTCAAATTGAGATAAGTATACAGCGGTATTCATAGCATCAACATTTCTCTCAACTTCTTCTTCTACTCTTTCCATCTTAGAAGCTTGTTGTGCAAACTCAGGTGCTAAAGACTTCCACTTTCTACGAGCTTTTTCCCTTTTCTGAGAATCTTTTTCAAAATAACATTCATCAATTATTCTAGAAACACCTAAATCAGCAAGTCTTCTAATTGGTGAAGTAAAATGAAGATATATATCAAATCCAGTACCATAATGACCAATATTATTAACACTATATTTAGCATGAGACATGCATCTAATTAACTTAGTATTTAATACATTTCTTAATTCTTCATTCTTATTAATATGTTCAGTAAGTAATTGTAATAATCTCTTATCTTCACAAATATCACTAGCACTAAATTCAAACGGCATACCAATCATATCTAATAACTTTAAAAACTCTTGTAGTTTTTCCTCATTAGGTACTCCATGTACTCTATATATACAAGGAATTCCATTTTCAGTAAGAATCTCACCTACATTAACATTTGCTGCTAACATAAACTCTTCTATTAAGTTTTCAGAAACATCTTGATATCTAAATGTAACATCAATAGGCTTACCATTATCATCATAGATAAATTTTAACTCTGGTCTTGAGAACTCTATAGCTCCACTACCTTTTCTCTTTTTAGCTAATTTTCGAGCAAGACTTCTCATATTAACTAATGTATCAGCATAATCTTCATATCCAGCAGGAATAACTCCTTCTTTCAACAATTTATTCGCATCATCATAATTCATACCAATTCTAGATTTAATAACACTAGGTACTAAACTACGACTAACTACATTCAAATCTTTATCATATTCAATTAATATTGTCTTAGTTAATCTCTCAACACCATCATTTAACGAACAAATACCATTACTTAATCTATGAGGTAATTGAGGTTCAACACATCCTCCAAAATAATAACTAGTACCCTTAGTAAAAGCATCAATATCTATAGGAGAATTTTGTGGTACATAATGTGGAACATCCGCAATATGTACACCAAGTAATAAATTACCATTAGATAATCTAGTTAAAGAAATACAATCATCTTTGTCTTTGGTATCTTTTCCATCTATTGAGAATATTTCCCAATTAGTAAAATCATACCTACCTATTTTATCCTCTTCACTAACACTTCTAGGAATATAATTCAATTGTTCTAATGATTCATTACTAAATCCTTCAGGCATTCCACACTTAAAAGCCTCTAATAATGCATCTTCATTAGGATCATCTTTATGATTAAATTCTCTAGTAACTTTACCGATATAAAAATTATCACTTCTTTGATCAAGTAATTCACAACTAACTATTTGACCTTCAGTTTGCTCTCCCTCTAAAGCAATAATAAGACCTTGTCTCTTTTTATCAAGAGGTCTAACATAAAAAGCAGCTCCCTCACGGTAAATTTCTCCAACAATATTATTCAGACTACGTTCTATTACTTTAACAATCTTATTATGTTTACCACTTGAATCAACATCTATTAAAACAACATCTCCATCAATAGCCCCACCAGTATCATCTTTTGCTACTGAGTATTGTTCTTCTTTAACAATATGTTGCCCTGCTCCATTAATATAAGAAATAGTAACATAAACTCTTCCATCACCATTTCTAAAGCTGTGAAAACGACCTTTCTTAAAAGATGTCTTACTCATTAATTGAAGATTACCATTAGGAGTAGCATATACTTTATAATCATTAATTAAACTATTAACTATTTCTCTTGCTTCTTCTATCTCAGAAAGAGAAGAAATACCTAATTTTTCCACTAATCTTTCAAAAGAGATAGCTTTTTTACTCTTCTTTAAAACATATAATATATTATCAACCATACACCCACCAAAACTTTCCAGTTCTTATAATACCATAAAAAAAAAGACTAATAAAGCCTTTTTTTATGAAACTCTACGTACACTTAATAATCTAGCATCAGAATGAGTATTCCAATAGTCAACTCCACTGATTACTACACCTTGACTAGGATTAGTAGCATGTATAATTAATCCATTACCTACATATATAGATGAATGTGTAGGTTGAGAACCATGTCCCCAAATAATAATATCCCCAGGTTGAGCGTTAGCATAACCAACTTCTGTTCCTACATAAGCTTGTGCTCCTGAGCTTTGTGGAATATTAATACCATGTTGCCTATATATATAAGCAACTAATCCACTACAATCAAATCCACCAGGTGCACTTCCACCATGAACATAAGGACTACCCACTAAAGAATATGCAAGCTGAACCATAGAATTACCAGCAACATTAGCAGGAGCTTGTGCATAAACTCTTTGTTGAACAACAGGAGCTGGTTTAGGCTCAGTGTTAACTGTAAAATACTTAGTAGTAACATTTCCATTTTTATCTTTAACACTTACAGTAATCATATGAGAACCAACATCTTCTATATTAGAATCACTCTCAATAGTATAATAAGCATCTTCCTCTTTGGTTTCATCAGTCTTAATACTAATATCACCATCTACTTTGTCTAATATACCATCTAGATTAGAATTTAAGTCAATTCCATCTCCTTGTGTATAACTAACATTATCTTCCTTAATTTCAACAGTAGGTGCAATATTATCCTGTACTTCAATAACAACAGGAACTTCACGCTTAATATAATTCTTCTCAACAGTAACAACAACCTCTTGTTTTCCTAATACAGAAGTATCTATATTATCATCTACTTCTACTACTTTTCCATCTACTTGTCCTATTAAATCTTCTACATTATACTCTTTAGTACCATATTCTAGTACTAAACATTTATTAATTGGAATACTAATACTATTATAAGTAGAATAATAATAATATCCCACTCCAGCTAGTATTACAAATATTCCTAACATACCCACTATTATTCCTTTGATCAATTTCGATCGACTTATTTTTTTCATGTTCAATATTCCTCCTGAACAGCGATATATTATACCATATGTAAATAATCGTGTCAAAATTTCCACAAAATCGGTGGATAACTCAATACTCTACACTAATTTAAAAATTAATGCAACTTGACAAAATCTCAATAATTTGTTCCACCTTTAATAGCAACAAAAAAACTAACTATTAATAGTTAGTCAATTATCAAATTGGTGGAGATGAGGAGAATCGAACTCCTGTCCGAAAATACAGCTACATAAACTTCTACAAGCTTAGTTAACTAATTAATATCTCATATATTCATCCGAGTAATTAACGACCTGGATAATATACTAAGCCTTTAATTCTTTCTATTTCTTAGGCAGGAAATAGCTATAACCTATAAAAATGAACCTCTCTAAAGCTACTAGGTAATAACTAAAGAGAAGCGCTAGCCGTTAAATTATTAGGCAAATGCAACAGCTTGGCTTCCACCAAACATGTTAGCAATAGCATTTTTAAATTTGTTTGCGTTTATTTTTTGGTGTCCGTAACGTGGACATTCGACTTGCCATTCATGCTCTAATATTCCCGTCGAAACCAAATCATCCCCATATATGTAAGCTAATTATACCATAAAACTACAAAATAATAAAGATACAAAAGAAAAAAGCCAAAGGCTTTTTATTCTTTATTTATTTCATCATCTAACATTTTATTAAAATTTCTTTTATTAATAACACTAATAATAATTATTAAAACTACTAATCCAACCAATACACCAATACCAATAAATAAATAATTATTAAGCTTACTAATAATAGATGAATCATCATATTTTTCTCTATTAATATTAATAATATAAACTTCAGAAGCACCAGAAGATGAGTAAACATATATTTTAACTTTATCTTCATTTTTAACTAGGTCAGAAGCACCTATTACTCTTACCTTATATTTTTCATCCTCTCCTACAGCTTTAACTTCTAATTCATTAACATCTCTAGGAATTGTTATCTCATACTTATAGACATCTTTCTTAAAATCTATCTTATATCCTTTAATTTCTAAACTTTTTAAATATACTTTTTCTTTCTTTAATTCTATTTTCTCTTCACTATTAGTACTATCAGTATTTTTATTATCATCTTTCTTAGTATTACTATTAGTAGAATTAGCCTTCTTAGTCGCAACACTATTTATACTTTTATTAGAAGTGCTGATACTACTTTTATTTTGAACATCACCAGAAGCTTGAGTAAGAGATAAATAATGTTTTTTATTCATACTTACCTCTTTCATATCTAGATCATCTTCGCTATATTCTCCATAAATATTAGTCTTGGCATAACCAATTACTAAATCATTAACATATACCTCAGTACTAGTTTCATCTGTATTATTTACATAAAAAGAAAGGGTCACAGAATAACTTCCTGAGCAAGAAAGTACTCCACCTACACAGTTAGCATTAATAGGCTCACTTAAAACAACATAATCCCCATCTTCTTCTATTACTGCAGAATTATATCCAGGACTACTAATACTTCTTAATGCAAGAACATCTTCATCATATTCAATATCAAATCCAAGAGCATATATACCATCTTCAGAGTTCCCAACTCCATTTAAATTAGCCGAAAAAGTAATAGTAAAACTATCTCCCTCTTTAGCGTTACCTGCCCCACTTAAATTAGAAGAACTAACGCCTACAGCCATAACACTAAATGGCATTAATAATATTATTATCAATAATAAAAACTTTCTCATACTACTCACCTATTATAAGCATTATATCATACAAAAAAAGAACTTAATATCTTTTTAAGTTCTTTTCCATTTCTCTTTTAATATCTCGTTCTTTTATACTTTCTCTCTTATCATAGTCCTTCTTACCACGACATACACCTAATTCTACTTTTAAGAGATTATCTTTAAAATACAATTTAATTGGTATTAAAGTAAGCCCTTTCTCTTCAAGAGATTCCTTTATCTTTTTTATTTCTTTCTTATGAAGCAATAACTTTCTACTTCTAGTTTCTTCATGATTAAATATATTGCCTTCTTTATATTGACCAATAAACATATTTAATAAAAACACTTCATTATTTTTAACAATCCCATAGCAATCTTTTATATTACAGCTACCAGCTCTAATAGACTTAATTTCAGTTCCAGTTAAAACTATACCTGCTTCATAAGTATCTTCTATAAAATAATCATGACGAGCTCTTCTATTAATTATTTCCATTTTGTGCCTCCCCTGAAAGACCCCAAACTAATTCTGGATAACATTCTTTTACAATATTTTTATATTTTTCATAGTAAGTAGCATGCCCCCTTAACTGATCATCAGTAAGTTGTGGATATGGAACTACTTTAAATTGATGATTTACTCCACCTCTTTTAACTGTAGTTGTATATATAAGTTGTGCTTTAGGATTAATAACACTAGTCTCCACAGTATCATCAACATTAACTTTTTTATGTAATGTTACTTCCATCGCAAGTCCAGTAAAGTTATCTACATCATTTTGATCACTAATAAAATTACCTAATGAATAAACAACAAAAGTCTTATTATCATTTATATATTCTACAGTTTGAACTACATGTGGATGAGCTCCTATTATCAAATCTACACCTAAATTAGATAAATAAGCTGCTATCTCATCTTGCTTATAATCTGTTTTAAATGAATATTCAGTTCCCCAATGCATCGCAACTATTACAAAGTCTACTTTATCTCTAACGCTTTCGATATCAGCTTTAGCCTTTTCTGGACTATACTCATTATTTAAATAACTCTTTCCAGCCGGAGTAGGTAATCCATTATTCCAAATAGTATAAGAAATAAAAGCATATTTAATATTATTTACTTCATATATCTTTTGTACAGATTGTGTTCTTTCTTCTTCACTACTCCATTGGCCAGACCAAGCAACATTTTTTTGCTTCTTCCAATAATCTACTGATGCTAAAACACCAGCTTCACCTTTATCCATAGTATGATTAGTAGCAAGACTAACTGTATTAAAACCAGCATCAATAAATGCATCACCAACTTCTTGTGGTGAATTAAATCTAGGATAATTAGAAAGCCCTAAATCCTTACCACCAAGTACAGTTTCTTGATTATAGTAAACAATATCATATTTACTAGAAATAGGTTTTATAGCAGCAAGCATAGGCTTAAAATTATAACTACCATCACTACCTCTAGCATCTTCATATACGGCACTATGAATCAATGCATCTCCTACCATAAATACAGAAGCATCATACTCTTTAGGTACTTTTGGTTCTTCTTTCTTTACTTCTTTCGTCTCTTTTTTATCTTTTTTTGCAAAAGAAAAGTTAGAATGAGAAAACCATAAACCCAATCCACATACTAATATAAGTAAAACAATAAATATCTTAATTGGTTTTTTTAATTTTCTTTTTCTAACTCTTCTCATAAACTATACCTTCTTTACAATCTCAAAGTCTATTGATTTTTCCTCTTTAGATGCTCTAACTACTTTGACTACTACTCTCTCTCCAATAGTATATTTTACATGAGATTTCTCACCTGTCAATGTCATATTTTCTTCATCAAAATGGAAAAAGTCTTTCATATCTCTTAAAGGAACCATTCCTTCTATTAAATTGTCTAATTCTACAAACATACCAAAATTAGTTATAGAAGAAATCATACCTTCAAAACTCTCACCTATATGTTTTTCCATATACTCAGCCATCTTCATATCTTCTACTTCTCTTTCACAATCAACAGAAGCTCTTTCTTTCTCAGAAGAATGGTCAGCAATAAACACTAATTTTTCTTCCCACTTCTTAATTGTTTGCATATCTATCTTTCCATCAAATAAATATGTATGTAAAAGTCTATGAACTGTTGTATCAGGATAACGTCTAATAGGAGAAGTAAAATGTGTATAACAACTACTAGCAATACCATAGTGACCTAAGTTATTAGGACTATAAATGGCTTTTTGCATACTTCTAAGTAATAAGCTAGATAAAATCTTAAATTCAGGTTTATCTTTCAAATACTTAAGAATTCTTTGAATAGTAGTTGGTCTTAAGTCTTTAACATCTCCAGCAATATTATATCCCATTGTACCAATAAATCCTAAGAAACTTCTAATCTTCTCTTCTTTTGGATATTCATGAATACGATAAATAAATGGCAAATTCATAAAATAAATATGTGAAGCTACACATTCGTTAGCAGCAATCATAAAGTCTTCAATTAACTTTTCTCCGGCTCCTCTTTCCCTCTTAACTACCTCAATAGGAACACAATTTTCATCTACTAATATTTTAGCTTCATCAACATCAAAATCTAGATTACCACGTCTATCTTTCATAGCTCTAAGAATATCTGCAAGTTCCTTCATTAATCTTAAACTATCAGCAAACTCTTCATAACCTTCAGGAACTATATTTTTTTCTAAAATACTATTAACATTCTTATAAGTCATTTGCTTTCTACTTCTAATTACACTAGGAAATATTTCATAACTACCCATTTTTCCTAATGAATCAAATTCCATAACACAAGAAACAGCTAATCTATCAACACCTGGATTAAGACTACATATACCATTAGATAACTCATGTGGAAGCATTGGAATAACTCTATCTACTAAATAAACACTAGTTCCTCTATCCATAGCTTCATCATCTAATGGACTACCTTCTTTAACATAATAGCTAACATCAGCAATATGTACACCAAGTTCATATTTACCATTAGGCAATTTCTTAATACTAATTGCATCATCTATATCCTTAGTATCATCACCATCAATAGTAAATATTTCAACATCTCTTAAATCTTTTCTACCAACTAGATCATTATCACTAACACTCATAGGAATAGATTTAACTTCTTCTTTAACTTCTTCAGGAAAGTCAACATTAATATTATATTTATATATAATAGATAATATATCAACACCAGGATCATTCTTATGTCCTATTATTTCTACTACTTCGCCTTCATATTTAGTATTATTATCTAACTTCTTTCCAAGTTCAACTACTACTTTGTGTCCATCTACTGCATTAAGACTTTTATCTCTTGGTACTACTATATCTAATTTAATTTTAGAATCATCCAACTTAATATGACCCAAATCATCTTCAAAAGTAATTTCACCAATATATCTTTTTACACGTCTTTCAATAATCTTTAAAACTCTACCTTCTAATCTATCTAGAGTCATCTTACTAGTAATTTCTACAAGGACGATATCATCATGTATAGCACCATTCATATCTTCTTGGGCAACATATACATCTTCAGTTAAATTATCTACTTCTACAAATCCAAAGCCTTTCTTATTAGCTCTCATTACACCTTTTCTAAGATGACTATTCTCAAGTAACATATATTTATCTTTATTAGTATGATAAATAATTACTTCATCTTCAAGTTTCTCTAATTCTTCTGCTAAAGCTTTAGTCTCTTCAACTGTAGAAATACCTAATGCATCCTGTAACTCAAATATATCAATAGCTTTCTCACTATTAGTTAATATATTAATAATATCTTCTCTCATAGTATTATATTCCATGCCAATCACCTTCTATTTTATATTATACTTTATTTTTCTTTATATAACTAGTCTTTTTTCCAAAAGAAAAAGGACTTACGTCCTAAATAAACATTGATACTAAACAAATACCAAAGAACACAAGTCCTAAACATAATGTTAATCTACTAATAAATAATTCAGAACCACGTTCTTTTCTATTCTTTAATAAATCTGGTCCTCCACCTGAAATAATATGACCAGCATCTTCAGATTTACTACTTTGTAATAATACAATAATTATTAATAAAATTGATACAACTAGTAATGCTATTTTCATTTACATCCCTCCGTAACTCGCATATATATATTACCATAAAACAACAATTAATGCAAAATATTTCATTTCTTTTTCCCAATATTTTCACTATGATCATCATAATATTTATTTTGATTATCATCTTTATGTTCTTTTAAATAAATATTATTTTTATTCTTTAGTAACTTTTTATCCCAATATTTTATTCTTTTTATCACTATAATCCTCCTGTATTCTTATATCTTAAATTATTATTTATGTATTATAAAACACTTTTTATAACTATAAAGCCTTTAAATTATTAACTTTATTTTTAAATTCTGCCCCTCTAATTTCACATTCCTTATACTGATCCCAACTAGCACTAGCAGGACTTAGTAATACAACATCTCCATCTTCTGAAATTTCTACTGCCTTATCAAAACCATCAGCTAAATGCTCATATATGTAAGTAGGAATATTTCGCTCTTTGCCAAATTCTCCTACTCTATCTCTACATTGACCAATCGCAATAATAGCTTTTACATTAGTAAGATAATCATTTAATTCATTGAAGTTTTGTCCTCTCTCTAATCCACCTAAAAACAATATTATAGGCTTGTTAAAAGAAGATAAGGCTATTTGACAACACTTAATATTAGTAGCTTCAGTATCATTATAATATTCAACACCATTAATAGTATCCACATATTCTAAACGATGCTCTACCCCTCTAAAATTACTAATGACATCAGCAATTATCTCATTAGAAACATCATATTCTTTTACTGCCATAATAGCAGCCATACAATTTTCTACATTGTGCATTCCCTTTATTTTAATATCATTAATATTAATAATTCTATCACCATAATAAGAAATATAGTCTCCATCTAAACAACAACCATCTACTACTTCATTACTAGAAAAATACTTCTTAATAGATTTAATGCCACTTAATTCATTCATTACATCATTATTACTATAATTCATAATCGCAATATCATTATCATCTTGTTTATAAAACATTCTACTCTTTGTCTCTTTATAATGTTCATATGTCTTCATAAAATCAATATGAGCTTCACTAAAGTTAGTACAAACACCAACATGGGGATGAAAATCAATAAAATTTTCACCTTGTTGACAAGAACATTCCATAACAATAATATCACCACTCTTAACATCATCTAAAATACTAGATAATGGATAACCTATATTACCAGCAAGATGTACTTTATCACCATATGCTTTTTTCATTATCTCATATGTAATTGTTGTAGTTGTAGTTTTACCATTAGTACCAGTAATTCCAATAATATCAACATCATCTGGTAATAATCTATAAGCCATCTCTACCTCATTAATAACAGGAATATTCAATTCTCTGCATCTTAAAACATACTTATGATCAATAGGAACACCAGGATTCTTAATCAAATAATCAAAACTATCATCAATTAAATCATCAGGATGACTACCAAAAATTAAGTTTACCCCCAATTCTCTTAATTCCTTAACTTGCTCCTGATTCATTTTTTCTTCACTAGCAGCATCATTTAAATATACATCATTACCTCTTTTTATCAATACTTTTGCTGCTTGAAAACCACTTCTAGCTAAACCTAAAATAAGAATCTTATTATTTTCAAACATATTAATCACCGAAATTATTATACTATATTATACACAAAATAACTATGATTATTTCTTTTCTATATTGAAAGAAACCACCTCTAATGATATAATAAAATAGTATTATAAGGTGAGTGATTATATGAAAATAGTAACTTTAAGACCTGACCAATTTGAGAAGTTTGCATCTAATCATAAATATAGAAGTTTCTATCAAACTACTGAATATGCAAACATAATGACTAAATTTGGCTATAATGCTCATTATTTAGGTGTTGTAAGTAATACAAATAAACTAATAGGAGCATCACTTTTAATTTATAAAGAAGTATTTATGAATAATAAAATAGCCTATGCTCCTCGTGGTATATTATATAACTATGATGATCCAGATCAAGTAAAAGAATTAGGAGATAAACTAAAAAAAGTTTTAGGTAAACAAGGTTTTATGTTATTAAGAATTGATCCATATATTCCATTAACAATAAGAGATAATATGGGCAATATAATGAACTTCAATAATGATGGAAATAGTATCATAGAAAACCTAAAAGCAGCTGGTTTTGAATATAAAGGTAAAAATTTATATTTTGAAACAGAAAAACCTCGTTGGGAAGCTCTTATATTATTAAATAGAGATATCAGAGAAATCTTTGCAAAATTTGATAAACGAACAAGAAATAAGATTAGAAAAGCTACTAATAGTGGAATCATCGTAGAAAAAGATGAAACAAAAAATGTTAATAAATTATATGAATATGTAGGTAAAAAAGAAGGAAAACCAATATCTTATTATAAAAAGTTAGTTGAAGAATTTGGTGAAAGAATAGATATCTATTATGCTAAATTAAATACAGAAGACTACTTAATAAACAGTCGTAGAGCATATGAAAAAGAAGTTGAATATAATGATAATTTAGCTCAACAAATACAAGATATTAATCTAGAAGAACGTGAAAGACAAAATATATTAAATAAAAAAATGGAATCAGACAAACTAATTACAAGCTATCGTAATAGTATGATTCAATCAACTAATCTAATGAAAAAACAACCAGGTGGAATAATAATAGCTGGAGCTATGGTTATGAAATTTGATAATGCTGCATACTTATTAACAGAAGGTATGAATGAAGAATATAGTTATGTAAATCCAAATCATTTAATAAAATGGAAAATGATCCAAGATTACAACGATATGGGTTATAAATATATAAACTTAAATGGAGTTGTTGGAGACTTTGAAAATGAAAATGAATACAGTGGATTAAATGAAATGAAATTAGGATTTAATGCTATTATAACTGAGTATATAGGAGAATTTGATATCATATTAAATAACTTCTCTTATAATCTATATACTAAATTTAATAAGAAATAAAAAAAGAATCGATTTAATCGATTCTTTTATTTTACTCTAAATTATTCAACGATTTCAGTAACGTTACCAGCACCAACAGTTCTTCCACCTTCACGGATAGAGAATTTAGTACCTTGTTCAAGAGCGATTGAATGGATTAATTCAACATCCATATCAACATTATCTCCAGGCATTACCATTTCAGTTCCTTCTGGTAAAGTAATTACACCAGTTACATCAGTAGTTCTGAAATAGAATTGTGGACGATAGTTGTTGAAGAATGGAGTATGACGTCCACCTTCTTCTTTACTTAGAACGTATACTGTAGCTTTGAATTTATGATGTGGAGTAACACTTCCTGGTTTAGCAAGAACTTGTCCTCTTTCAACTTCTTCACGAGAAATACCACGTAATAATACACCAGCATTATCTCCTGCTTCAGCATAATCTAATTGCTTACGGAACATTTCAATTCCAGTAACAACTGTCTTCTTAGTTGGTTTAATACCAACGATTTCAACTTCATCATTAAGATTAAGTTTTCCACGTTCAACACGTCCAGTAACAACAGTTCCACGACCAGTGATAGTGAATACGTCTTCAATACTCATTAAGAATGGCTTGTCATTGTCTCTTTCTGGAGTTGGAATCCATGTATCAACAGCTTCCATTAATTCATCAATCTTTGGAGTCCAAGCAGGATCACCTTCAAGTGCTTTAAGAGCAGATCCACGAATAATTGGAGTGTCGTCTCCTTCAAATCCATATTCATTTAATAAATCACGGATTTCCATTTCTACTAAGTCTAATAATTCTTCATCATCAACCATATCACATTT
>CAMOYT010000015.1 GCA_946630315.1 uncultured Bacillota bacterium
TGGATTAAAGACACGTAAGAAAAAACAATCTGACAAGTTCATAGTACGTCGTCGTAATGGAAAATAAAATAGGAAAGGATGATTAAGAAATGGCAAGAAGCTTAAAAAAGGGACCTTATGTATTTGATAGATTATTAAAAAAGGTTCAAGAATTAAATAAGTCTGGAAAAAAAGAAGTCATTAAAACATGGTCACGCCGTTCCACTATTTTCCCTGATTTTATTGGACACACTTTCGCAGTACACAATGGAAAAGAATTTATTCCAGTTTATGTAACTGAAGATATGGTTGGACATAAATTAGGTGAATTTGCATTAACACGTAAATTTGGTGGACATGGTTCAGATAAGAAATAATAAATAATGACTAGGAGGGAAAAGTATGGAAGCAAAAGCAATTGCTAAAGGTCTAAGAATGTCACCTATCAGAGCTAGATTAGTAGCAGACATGATTCGTGGTAAAAACGTAGACGAAGCATTAACCATATTAAATAATGTTAATAATAAAGCAGCAAGACTAACAAAAAAAGTATTAGATTCTGCTATTGCAAACGCTGTAAACAATGATGGTGCAGATGCTGCAACACTTTATGTTAAAGAAGCAAGAGTAGATGCTGGTCCTGTTATGAAACGTCACTTTTTTGATTCACGTTCACATATAGGACACAAAGATCATAGAACTAGTCACATTAATATAGTAGTGGCTACAAAAAACTAAGAAGGAGGAAACAATAATGGGACAAAAGGTTAATCCTAATGGACTAAGACTTGGCATTAACAAGGATTGGGAAGCTAAATGGTATAGTAATAAAGCTGACTTTTCAAAATATTTAGCAAAAGATGTTAAGATTCGTGAATATTTAGAAAAGAACTTAACTAACGCTGGAATTGCTAAAGTTGAAATCGAAAGAAATGCTAAGAAGACTGAAGTTGTTATTCACACTTCTAAACCAGGTGTTATGATTGGACACGGTGGAGAAGAAATTGAAAAATTAAAGAAACAACTATCAACTATTGCTGATGAAAATGTTCAAATCTCAATCGTTGATATTAAAAAAGCAGATTTAAATGCTCAATTAGTAGCTGATTCAATTGCTAATCAAATTACTAACAGAGCATCATTCCGTATGGCTCAAAAACGTGCAATTAGAAATGCAATGAAAGCTGGAGCTAAAGGAATTAAAACAAGTGTATCTGGTCGTTTAGGTGGAGCTGATATGGCTCGTAGCGAAGGATATACAGAAGGAACTATTCCTCTACATACATTAAGAGCTGATGTTGATTATGCTACATCTGAAGCTGATACAACATTCGGAAAAATTGGTGTAAAGGTATGGATCTACAAAGGTGAAATTCTAAACAAAAAGGCTAAAGGAGGTAATTAATATGTTGATTCCGTCAAGAACAAAGCATCGTCGTGTTCATAGATTACCTTACGAAGGTCGTTCTCGTGGAAATAGAGAATTACACTTTGGTGAATATGGATTACAAGCTAAAGAAGGTGCTTGGATCACAGCTAACCAAATTGAAGCAGCACGTATCGCTATGACTCGTTATATGAAACGTGGTGGTAAAGTTTGGATAAATATCTTTCCACATATGCCTTTAACTAAAAAACCTATCGGTACTCGTCAAGGTAAAGGTAAAGGTAATGTTGAAGGATGGGTTGCAGTAGTTAAAGAAGGAAAAATAATGTTTGAAATCGCAGGAGTTACTGAAGAAGTAGCACGTGAAGCATTAAGACTAGCTTCTCATAAACTACCAGTTGCAACTAAATTCGTAATGAAAGAAAATGGTGGTGAAACAAATGAAGGTTAAAGAAATAAGAGAATTATCAACTGAAGATATCAACAAAAAATTAGTTGAAACAAAAGAAGAACTATTCAATTTACGTTTCCAACAAGCTACAGGTAGCTTAGAAAAACCTTCTAGAATAAGAGAATTAAGACACACCGTTGCAAGAATGAAAACAGTTCTAAAAGAACGTGAAAGTAAGTAGGAGGTTAGAAAATGGAAAAGAAATTAAGTAAAGAGCTAGTTGGAACAGTTGTAAATGCTACAAATGATAAAACAATTAGTGTATTGGTTGAAACTTATAAAAACCATCCTAAATATCACAAAAGAGTTAAAAGCTCTAAAAAATATTGTGTACATGATGAAAAAAATATTGCTAAAGTTGGAGATACTGTACGTATAGTTGAAACTAGACCATTATCAAAAACTAAGCATTTCTATTTAAAAGAAATCGTAAAAGAAGCAGTTATTATTTAACGCTTAGATGAGAAGGAGGAATAATTTATGTTACAACAAGAAAGCCGTATGAAGGTTGCTGACAACTCTGGAGCAAGAGAATTATTAGTAATTCGTGTTCTAGGTGGAAGTAAAGTTAAAACAGGTAACATTGGTGATGTAGTAGTTGGAACTGTTAAAAGTGCTATTCCTAACTCACCAATTCCAAAAGGAAAAGTTGTAAAAGCAGTTATCGTTCGTAGTCGTCAAGGCGTTCGTCGTGAAGATGGAAGTTACATTAAGTTCGATGACAATGCTTGTGTTATCATTCGTGATGACAAGAGTCCAGTAGGAACTCGTATTTTTGGACCAGTAGCAAGAGAACTTCGTGATAAAGATTACATGAAAATTGTATCTTTAGCAAAAGAAGTACTATAAGAGGAGGATAAATATGAACTTTAAAGTAGGAGATGAAGTTGTAGTTATCGCTGGTTCTAGTAAAGGTAAAAAAGGAAAAGTAATTAAAACATTAAAAGCTGAAAATAGAGTTGTAGTTGAAGGTGTTAATATTGTAAAAAAACATCAAAAACCAACAGGACAAGAAACAGGTGGAATTCTTGAAAGAGAAGCACCAATTCATGCTTCAAATGTTATGTTAATTGATCCTAAGACTAAGAAAAGAACTAGAGTAGGACATACAACAGACGAAAAAACAGGTAAAAAAATCAGAATATCAAAAAAATCAAGCGAGAAGATTGATTAATTGGAAGGAGGGTATTTATGAACCGCCTAAAAGAGAAATACTTAAATGAAGTAGTTCCAAGTTTACAAGAAAAATATAATTATAAGTCAATTATGGAAGTTCCAAAATTAGAAAAAGTAGTTATAAACATGGGTGTTGGTGATGCAACAACTAACTCTAAGTTAATTGAAGCAGCATGCAATGATTTAGCTAAAATAGCAGGTCAAAAACCAGTTGTAACAAAAGCTAAAAAGTCAATAGCAGGCTTTAAAGTAAGAGAAGGACAAGCTATTGGTTGTAAGGTTACTTTAAGAGGAGAAAATATGTATAACTTTATTGATAAGTTAATCAGTATTGCTCTACCTCGTGTTAGAGATTTCCGTGGAGTTAATCCTAAAGCATTTGATGGAAGAGGAAACTACACAATGGGAATTAAAGAACAATTAATTTTTGCAGAAATAGATTTTGATGATGTTGTAAAAGTACGTGGAATGGATATCGTATTCGTAACAACAGCTAAAACTAATGAGGAATCATTCGACTTATTAAACGGACTTGGAATTCCTTTTAGAAAGTAATAATGGGAGGAAAATTATGGCAAAGAAAAGTATGATAGTAAAGGCTAATAGACCACAAAAGTACAAAGTACGTGAATATACAAGATGCTCACGTTGTGGTCGTCCACACGCAGTTATGAGTAAATTCGGAATCTGCCGTATTTGCTTCCGTGAATTAGCTTATAAAGGACAAATACCAGGTGTTAAAAAATCAAGCTGGTAGAATGGTAATTGGAAAGGAGGAAATGAAATGGCAGTAGTATCAGATACAATTGCAGATATGTTAACAAGAATTCGTAATGCTAACCAAATGCGTTATGAAGAAGTAAAAGTTCCAGCTTCTAACATTAAGAAAGAAATCGCAAGAATTCTTAAAGAAGAAGGATTTATTAAAGACTATAAAGTAGTTAGCAGTGATGAAAATAGTAGTGTACAAGATACAATTTTATTAACACTAAAATATACAGATAAAAAAGAAAGAGTAATCACTGGACTTAAAAGAATTTCCAAACCAGGACTTCGTGTATATGTAAAAAATGATGAAGTACCAAGAGTATTAAATGGCTTAGGTATCGCTATCATTTCTACCTCAAAAGGTATTATGACAGATAAAGAAGCTCGTAAAGAAAATATAGGTGGAGAAGTTTTGGCTTATATTTGGTAATAAAGACAAGGATAGTTTGAAACCCACAATAAGTGGTAAATTTAAAATGAGATATAGGAGGTGTCATTATGAGCCGTATTGGAAATAGAATAATTACAGTTCCAGCTGGAGTAACAGTTGAAGAAGCTGATGGTGTAGTTACTGTTAAAGGTCCAAAAGGAGAATTAAAACAAGCTATGTTATCAGATATCACTATGAAACAAGAAGGAACAGAACTTACTTTAGAAAGAGCAAACGAAGGAGCTAAAGCAAAACATGGTACAATGAATGCTTTAATCAATAACATGATCATTGGTGTAACTAATGGTTATGAAAAAGGATTAGAAATCATTGGTGTTGGATATCGTTTCAATGTTCAAGGTAAGAAATTAGTTATAAACGCTGGTTACTCTCATCCTGTAGAAATGGAAGTACCAGAAGGATTAACAGTAGAAGCTAACGGAAATACTGAAATCACTATCAAAGGTATTGATAAAGTAAAAGTTGGTGAATTTGCTGCTAATGTAAGAAAAGTTAGACCACCTGAACCATATAAAGGTAAAGGTATACGTTACAAAGACGAACATGTTCGTCGTAAAGAAGGAAAGAAAGCTGCTTAATCAGTAGGAAGGAGAAATTAAAATGATAAAGAAAGAATCTCGTAATAGTATGCGTGTTTCTCGTCACGAAAGAATTCGTAAAACCTTAGTAGGAACAAGCGCAACTCCAAGATTATGTGTATTCCGTTCAAATACTGGAATTTATGCACAAATCATTGATGATGAAACTAGAACTACTCTTGTATCTGCTTCCTCATTAGACAAAGATTTAAAAATCAAAAATGGAAGTAATGTAGAAGCAGCTAAAGTTGTTGGTAAAGCAATAGCAGAAAAAGCTAAGAAAGCTAAAATTACAAAAGTAGTATTTGATAGAGGTGGATACCTATATCATGGTCGTGTAGCTGCACTAGCAGATGCTGCACGTGAAAATGGATTAGAATTCTAATAGGAGGGTAATATGCAAAGAAAGATGAGCAACCGCAACGAAAAACAATTTGAAGAATTAGTAATTGATGTTAAAAGCGTTGTTAAAGTTAACAAAGGTGGACGTCAAAGAAGATATTCTGCAATCGTAGTTGTTGGTGACCGTAAAGGAAAAGTTGGATTAGGTATTGGAAAAGCAAATGAAGTACCTGATGCAATCAAAAAAGCAATTCAAGATGCAAATAAAAATATTATCACAATCCCTCTAATCGATGGAAGAACAGTTGCTCATGAAGCAATCGGTTATGCAGGAGCTGCTAGAGTAATTATTAAACCAGCTGCTGCCGGAACTGGTGTTATTGCTGGTGGATCTGTTCGTGCTATCTTAGAATTAGCAGGAATTCGTGATGTTGTCTCTAAATCACTAGGAGCAAGAACTAAATTAAATATGGCGAACGCTGCTTTAAATGCACTTAAGTCAATTAAGACTCCAGAGCAAGTTGCAGCACTTCGTGGAAAAACAGTAGAGGAGATATTAGGATAATGAAATTACATGAATTAGAAAAAAATATCGGTGCTACTCATGCAAAAAAACGTGTAGGACGTGGACCAGGTAGTGGTCTTGGTAAAACAAGTGGTCGCGGACAAAAAGGACAAAAAGCACGTAGTGGAGCTAGTATCAATCCAGTATTTGAAGGTGGACAATTACCATTATATAGAAGAATTCCAAAGAGAGGATTCTCTAATGCAAAATTCAAAACTAGATATGCAGTTATCAACTTAGGACAATTAAATGTATTTGAAGATGGAACTGTAGTAACACCTGCTTTACTAAAAGATACTGGAATTATTAAAAATCAATTAGATGGAATTAAAGTATTAGGAACTGGAAAATTAGAAAAGAAATTAACAATTCAAGCATCTAAATTTTCAGCTAGTGCTGAAGAAAAGATTAAAGAGGCAGGAAGTAAAGCTGAGGTGATCTAAGATGTTTACAAGTATGAAGCAATTATTCACTTCAACTAATAAAGACTTACGTCACAGAATTTACTTCACTCTTGGAGCTTTGACTATCTTTATATTAGGTATATCAATTAGAGTTCCAGGAACAGAAAATATTGAAAGTAGTATAGGATTTCTAGAACTACTTAATACGATGGGTGGAGGAGCATTAAAGAATTTCTCTATATTTGCTCTAGGTGTTATGCCTTACATCTCAGCATCCATCATTATGCAATTATTACAAATGGATATATTTCCATATTTCACTGAGTTAAGAAAACAAGGAGCAACAGGAAGACAAAAGTTAAGTCAAATTACTAGATACATGGGTATAGGATTTGCTCTTATCGAAGGTTATGCTTTCTCATTTGCCTTTTTAGGAAATTCTGCATCACCAATGGAATATCTATATATTTCAGTAGTATTAACTGCAGGTACTGCATTCTTACTATGGTTAGGTGATCAAATATCTCAAAAAGGTATTGGTAATGGAGTAAGTTTAATAATCATGGCTGGTATTATAGCAAGACTTCCTCAAATGTTTATTGATGCGTTCCAATCATTAGTAGTATTTGAGGGTACAACTCAAGTAATAGCTTTAGGAATTATTAAATTCTTAATCTTCTTGTTAATTTACTTTGGTATTATTATAGGAATAATCTTTGTACAAGAAAGTGAAAGAAGAATTCCAATTCAATATGCTAATAAATCAACAAGTGCATATGGAAGTGCAGCTCAAAGCTTTATGCCTATTAAAGTAAATGCTGCCGGAGTTATTCCAGTAATCTTTGCATCAAGTTTAATGGCTGTTCCAAGCATTATAGCAGCAGTTGCTAAAAATGAAGGAGTAACCGTATTTATACAAAAATACTTAACTTATACAACACCAGTGGGGTTTGCATTATATGTTATCTTTATATTCTTATTCGCATATTTCTATACATTTATTCAATTAAAACCAGATGAATTTGCTAAGAACTTACAAGATAACGGAGGTTACATTCCTGGTATAAGACCTGGAGATGAAACAAAAAAATATGTTAATAGAGTATTGTCTAGATTAACTGTTCTAGGAGCTACATTCTTAACAGTGTTAGCTGGACTTCCAATTTTATTCTCTAAGTTTACTAGTCTTCCAACTACCGTAACAATCGGAGGTACTGGATTACTTATCGTTGTCGGAGTTGCACTAGAAACATATAAACAACTAGAAGGAAGTATCTTAACTAGAAGTTATCAAAGAGGATACAGTAGAAGGTAGTATAGTTATGAAAAATATTATGTTTATAGCACCACCTGCAGCTGGTAAAGGAACACAAGCTGAACTAGTAGTTTCTAAATATAATCTTCCACATATATCAACAGGAGACATCTTAAGAGAAATATCTAAAGAAGATTCTGAAGTAGGAAATTATGTCAGAGAAACTTTAGCAAGTGGTAACTTAGTTAAAGATGAAATTACTTATAAATTAATTGAAGAAAGATTAAAAAAAGATGATTGTAAAAATGGCTATATCATTGATGGTTTCCCAAGAAACTTAGATCAAGCTAGAGAATACGATAAAATCTTACAAGATTTAGGTTATGAAGTAGGTAATGTCATCCTTATAAACATCGATGAAAAAACATTAGAAAATAGAATTGTTGGCAGACGTTTATGTGAAGACTGCGGAGCAATTTATAATATTAATGATCCAAAATCTTCACCAAAAGTAGAGTCTGTATGTGATAATTGTGGTGGCAAGTTATATCAAAGAACAGATGATAACTTAGAATCATTTCAAACAAGATATCAAATGTACTTAGAAAAAACAGCACCAATCATTGATTATTACAAAAAACAAAATGTATTACATGAAGTAGATGGTGATGACACTGTCGAAAATGTTTTTGCAAAAATTGATGAAATAATAAAAAAATAAAGTATCTGCAACCATATAAAGAAGGATTTATTCCTTCTTTGGAAGATACAATTCCTTGTAAAGGAGAGTGAAAAGATGGCTAAAGAAGATACAATTGAAATCGAAGGTAAAGTTCTAGAGATTATACCAGGTGGTAAATTCAAAGTTCAACTTGAAAATGGACACATTGTGGAAGCTCACGTTTCTGGTAAAATACGAATGAACTATATCCGTATTTTAGCAGGAGATACCGTAATGATAGAACTTTCGCCATATGACTTAACACGTGGGCGTATAACTTATAGAAAATAAGTTATAAACGTCTACATAAATGTAGAAATATGACCTACTTTATGTAGGCGTATTACCTAACTTAAATATTAGGAGGGATAAAAATGAAGGTTAAAGCATCAGTTAAAAAAATCTGTGAAAAATGTAAAATTGTTAAACGTAAAGGAAAAATCAGAGTAATCTGTGAAAATCCAAAACATAAACAAGTACAAGGTTAATAGGAGGTATTTAAATGGCACGTATTAAAGGTGTAGATATTCCAAATGATAAACATATCTGTATATCATTAACTTATATCTACGGAATTGGAAGAAGTCTTGCAAAACAAATTCTTAAAGAAGTAAATATTGATCCAACAACAAAAACTAAAGATTTATCACAAGATGATTTAGTAAAGATTCGTGACGAAATTAATAAACATTTAACTGAAGGTGATTTACGTCGTGAAGTTAATATGAATATTAAGACTAAAATGGAAATTAATTCATATGAAGGAAATCGTCATAGAAGAGGTTTACCTGTAAGAGGACAAAGAACAAATAGAAATGCTCGTACTCGTAAAGGTAAAGGAAAAGTAGTAGCAAATAAGAAAAAGGCTTAATAAATAGTTAAAGGATAAATAGTAAGGAGGTAAGACTTATGGCTTATAAAACAAGAAAGAAAAAAGTTAAAAAGAATGTTCCTGAAGGTATAGCTCATATTCATTCAACATTCAATAATACAATTACTACTTTAACTGATAAAGATGGAAATGTTATAAGCTGGGCATCATCTGGTGCTATCGGTTATAAAGGTAGTAAAAAATCAACTCCATTCGCTGCTGGAATGGCTGCAGAAGCTGCTGGAAAAGCTGCTTTCGATATGGGAATGCGTAAAGTTGAAGTTCGCGTAAAAGGTTTAGGACCAGGACGTGAAACTGCAATTCGTTCACTACAAACTGCAGGACTAGAAGTAACATCAATTGCAGATGTTACACCAATACCACATAATGGATGTAGACCACCAAAACGTCCACGTGGATAAAAATAAAGTTTGTTTTAAAAAGTAGAGGGAGGTTAGTTTCATGTTACAATTTGAGAAACCAATTTATAAAATTACTGATTCTATAGAAAATAATTTCTATGGAAGATTTGAATTAGAACCATTAGAAAGAGGATTTGGTACTACTATCGGTAATGCTTTAAGAAGAGTAATGTTATCATCTCTTCCAGGTAGTGCAATTAGTAGTGTTAAAATCGAAGGAGTTTTACATGAATTCCAAACAATGGATGGAGTTTATGAAGATGTTACAACTATTATCTTAAATTTAAAAGGTATAGTATTTAAAAATCATTCAAATGAAGCAAAAGTTGTTCGTATTAATACAAACAAAGAAGGAGAAGTAACTGCAGCTGATATTGAATGTGACGCTGATGTTGAAGTAATCAACAAGGATAAAGTAATTTGTACATTATCAAAAGGTGCTACATTAAATATGGAAATGACTGTAACTAACGGTCGTGGATATGTAAGAAGTGAAGATAATAAAAAGATTCATGATATTACTAAACCAGGTGAAATTGCTGTAGATTCATTATATTCTCCAATTGAAAGAGTTTCATATGAAGTAGGAAATGCTCGTGTTGGACAAGATGAAAGTTATGACAAATTAATTCTAGATGTTTGGACAAATGGTTCAATTAAACCAGAAGAAGCAATTGCGCTAGCTTCAAGAATCTTAATTGAACACTTCAATATCTTAACTGACTTATCATCAATTGCTGATGTAAGTGGTATGATGATTGAAAAGACAGAAGATCCAAAAGTAAAAGCTTTAGAAACATCTATCGAAGACTTAGACTTCTCTGTAAGAGCTTATAATTGCTTAAAGAGAGCTGGAATTCATACATTACAAGATCTTGTTAATAAGAGTGAATCAGATATGATGAAAATCCGTAACTTAGGAAAGAAATCATTAAAAGAAGTATTAGACAAAATCAGAGATATGGGTCTAGTATTACGCGATGAAGACTAATTAAAGGAGGAGTAACTATGGCATATAGAAAATTAGGTAGAGATAATAAACATAGAAGAAGTATGCTTGCTACTATGACAAAACAAGTAGTAGAAAATGAAAGTATCACTACTACTGAAACTAGAGCTAAAGAAGTACGTAAGTTCGTTGATAAAATGATTACTTATGGTAAAAAAGGTGACTTAATGGCTCGTCGTAAAGCTTTAGCATTCTTACATAACGATACTACAGTTGTAGATAAAATATTCCATGACTTAGCAAAACGTTATGAAAATCGTAATGGTGGATATACACAAATTTTAAAATTATCAGAAAGACGTGGAGATAATTCTTTAATGGTTATTTTAAAATTAGTAGATGAAGCTAAGAAAGAAGAAAAAACAACTAAAGAAGATAAGAAAGCAACTAAGAAAGAAACTAAAAAAGAAGATAAATAATCCTATTTTTAAACAAGTATCAACATACTTGTTTTTTTGTACCTTGTATAATAAAAATTGATTTGATATAATTAATCTATATAGGTAAGTGAGATGATATTATGAAAGTATTAATAACAGGTGCTTCATCTGGTATAGGACTTGCTATGGCTAAGTATCTAGCTCTATCAAAACACGAACTAATACTAGTTTCTCGTAATAAAGAAAGATTAGAAGAAATACAAGAAAAGTTAAATACAAAAGTAACAATTATAGTAGCAGATTTATCTCAAGAACAAAAAGTAAAAGAACTATATGCATTTATAAAAAAAGAAAATATAGATATATTAATTAATAATGCTGGTTTTGGTAACTTTGGTTATTTTACAGATACTGATCTATCAAATGATTTAGAAATGATAGAAACCAATATCAAAGCTGTACATATATTAACTAAATTAGTAGCTCGTGATATGGAAGCAAAAGACTCAGGTTATATCCTTAATGTAGCATCATCTGCTGCATTCCAAGCAGGACCATTAATGAGTACTTATTATGCTACTAAATCATATGTATATCGTCTATCAGAAGCTCTAAATTATGAGTTTAAAAAGAAAAAGAAAAATGTTCATGTGTCAGTACTATGTCCTGGACCTGTGGATACAAATTTTAATAATGTTGCTGGAGTACAATTTGGAGTAAAGCCACTTACTAGTAATTATGTTGCTAAATATGCTATAGATAAAATGTTTAAGAATAAAATGTTAATTATACCCGGATTTAAAATGAAATGTGCTAAATTCTTTGGACGATTTGTATCTGACAAATTCTTACTAAGATGTACATATAATATTCAAAAGAAAAAGGTCAAGTAAATTGACTTTTTTTATTTAATTGATTATTATAGAAAGTTATAGGAGAATTATATATGGAAAAGATTATTGAGATTTACAATTTAACTTTATCTGATCTACTTAATAAATTAACAATTTCTGTGGATAAAAATGATTTTATAACTATCTCAGGTCCTAATAATTGTGGAAAGACTGCATTATTTAGAATTTTAAATAAAGAATTACCATATAATGGCAAGATATTAATAGATAATATTCCTATTGAAGACTATAAGATAGATGATTATTATAAAAAAATATATTTCATCTTTCCAAAAGAAATATCTTTTTCCACAAATATTGTGGAAGAAATATTATCCAAATATTTAAATAAGAAAAATGAAAAGAAATATAATTCCCTATTAAAAAAATTAGAATTAGATAAAATATTAAAAAAAGATTATCGTCTATTAGATATAAAAAACATTATAAAAATTCAATTATTTATAGGATTACTTAATTATAATATTTTATTTATAGATGATATATATAAATATTTTGATATTAATGAAGCCAAGAAATTAGAAGAAATAATTCTAAAAAATAAAGCAAATAAAACTATTGTTATGACTATAAGTAACTTAGAATTCTCTATTAATAGTGATAAACTATATATTTTAAGCGATGGAATATTTATGTTAGAAGGAGATCCTAAAACAATCTTAGAAAAAGATAATATACTAAACAAATTAGGATTAAAAGTACCATTTATGATAGACTTATCAGTTAAATTAAGAGATTATGATGTAGTAAAAGAAATAGAATTAGACATGGATAGGATGGTAGATAAACTATGGAAATAAAATTAGAAAACTACTCATCAAAAAAACATAATATCTTAATTGAAGAAAATAAAATAACTGGTATAAATGGTGATAATAAATTAGATTTTGTAAAACTACTAAGTCTAAATAATCTAGAAGAAGGAAATATTTATATAAATAATATAAAAGTAACAGAAGATAACATAAAAGTATTAAGAAAAAGAATAGGATTAGTAACAAATAGAGAAACACCATTCTATATAAATACAGTATATGACTATGTATTAGATTCTATAAGGCGAGATAATATTATAATAAAAGAATCTAATAAAAGAATAAGAGATGCTTTTAAAATAGTAGGTATGCCTATTTATTACTTAGAAAGAAATTACTATTCATTATCAACATCAGAGAAAAAAATAATAGATTTAATGATAGTATTAATAGATAATCCAACAATAATTATTTTAAATGACTTCTTTCAAGGAATAGATTTAAAGATAGAAAAAAGAATAATACTTTTACTTAGAAAAATAAAAGAACAATATAAAAAGACTATTATAATATCTGATGATAATGCAGATATTCTATATAAATATACTGATAATATGATTTTTATTAAAAATAATAAAATATTCTATGAAGGAACCACTAAAGAGACATATACACATGTAGAATATTTAAAAAGAAGTAAATTTACTATACCAGATATAGTATTATTTACAAGTATTGCCAAAAAGAAAAAGAATGTAAAAATAGATTATCATAATGATATAAGAGATATAATAAAAGATATATATAAACATATAAAGGTTGGGTGATATAATGCGTTTCTTAATAAAATTCTCATATGATGGTACTAACTACAATGGTTATCAAAAACAACCACATAAGGAAACAATAGAAGAAAAATTAGAAATAGCTTTAACAAAGATAAATAATAATAAAAAGACTAGTGTTTGTGCATCAGGACGTACAGATAAAGGGGTACATGCATTAACACAATATGCTCATGCAGATTTAGATGTAAATATTACAGAGAATAAATTAAAAAGAGCCATGAACTCTAATCTGCCAGAAGATATTCATGTAATAGAGACAAAACAAGTAGATGATAACTTTCATGCTAGATATAATGTTAAGCAAAAAGAATACCAATATTTAATAAATGTAGGAGAATATAATCCAATAGATAGAAACTATATTTTTCAATATAACCATGAATTAAATATAGAAGCAATGAAGCAAGCAATAGATGTTTTTGAAGGGACACATGACTTTAGAGCATTTGTTACCCAAAACAAAGAAAAAGGAAACTGTGTAAGATCAATTACTAATGCTGAAATAGAAAGACAAGGAGATATAATAGTAATTAATTTTAGAGGAGATGGATTTCTACGTTATCAAGTAAGAAATATGGTAGGAATACTAATAAGAGTAGGAGAAAATAAATTAACAAGAAAAGATGTAGAACAAATACTAGATAGTTGTGACCGTACAAAGTCAGGAAAAACGGCTCCTGCTTGTGGTTTATACTTAACTAGAGTATTTTATTAGAAAGGATAATTATGAGCTTATTAGATACCTTAACATCACTTTCAACATCATATGTAGTATCTCAGTCAAGTGCTAGTATGACAAGTGATGAAATAGATGAATTGCATACTACTTTAACAACTACAGCAACATCATTAGCAACAACAATGTCTAATGGAGTAGTAAATGTCTATTTAGCAAATGACTATATAGAATCATTAACACCACAAGAACAAGTAGTATTACTAGAACAATTAGAACAAAAAAGAGATGATTTTGTAAATACAATTGAAATTGAAGAACCACAAAAAGTTCTTATAAAACAAATGGAAAGCAAGCGTTAACTTGCTTTTTTTGTCATTTTGTGGTATAATTACACCACATATTGAATGGGGGTTGGTTAAATGGAAAGAGATTTTAAAAAAGAACAAGAACGTTGTAAAAAACTAGGTGCTTTAAAATTTAAAGATTTTGTCTTAAAATTAGAACAAAAAAAATATGCACTAATTAAAAAGTTTTTTCCAAATATCATAAAAAAATATGATAAGTTCTTTGATTTTAGAAAAAAACATGAATTAAAAAAAGCAAAAACAGAAGAAGAAAGAAAAAGAATAATAAGAAAATATCAACAAGCTAAAATGATGATTAGAATTCAATATAATAATAATCAAAATGCTAACTACCATGTATCTGAATTAAGACCTACACAAATGTATCATTATGCTAAATGGAATAAGAATATACATGAAAGAGGACTAAAGAAGGATATAGCAGTAGCACTAGGTGCTGTTGGATTAAGCTTTATTAATCCAATAGCTTTAGTCTTAGTACCAATAGAATTAGCTTCAGCATTTATTGACTTCCAATGTGTAAACTTACAAAATTATACAATATCACGTATGGAAGAAAAACATGAAGTTTACGAAAAACTAGAAGCTAGACGTGTGACAAGAGAAGTAAAAGAACATGGTGAAGCTGCTAAAGTAATAGCAAAAACAATCGAACAAACTGAAGACATACCAGAACCAAGTATGTTAATTGACAATATAGAGTCAAGAGAACAATTAGAACAATTAAGAGAAATGCTTCTAGCAAGCAAAAGAAGAAGAGAAGCAAGACAAAATAATTTAGAAAAAACAAATCAATTAAAAATAGGGGGTAAATAATATGATTTTAGATGCAGGAAGTAGTTTCATGACTACAGAATTAATGCCATATACTGCAACAGCAGGATCAGCAACATATGTAACAAGTGCTGCAGTAAAAGATGATAAAGCAAAAAAAGCAAATCCAGAAGCTGATAATGCTGAAACAATTAAAAGTATTAGAAATACATTAATTACAACAGCAACATCAACAGCATCTGCGCTAGCACATAATGTTATGTATGAAGATGCTATAACAGAAGCTCAAGCACTAACACAAGTAGAAGCACAAGCATATGTTGATTCATTATCAGATGAAGAATTAGAACAGGCACTTACTCAAGTTGGATTGCTTGAAGAAGATATGTCATTTGACACTGAAAAAACTATATAAAATAAGGAAAAAGTATTGATTTTTAATACTTTTTTTAGTATAATTTTAATCGGTACATTTAAATCCCCACATAAATCTTGCCCTGGGAAAGTAAGATTTAGTAAGAAGGAGAAAAAATATGACAAGTTATATGCAAAAAAAAGAAACTGTAGAACGTAAATGGTATGTTATCGATGCAGAAGGAAAACCATTAGGTCGTGTTGCATCATTAGCTGCTACTTACTTACGTGGAAAACACAAACCAACTTATACTCCACATATTGATTGCGGAGATAATATCATCATTGTAAATGCTGAAAAAGTTGCACTAACTGGAAACAAGTTAGAAAACAAAATCTATTACAATCACTCTCAATATCAAGGTGGTTTAAGAGAAAGAACTGCTAAAGTTATGAGAGAAAGCTATCCAATCGAAATGGTAGAAAGAGCTGTTAAAGGTATGCTACCACATAATAGATTAGGAAGAGCTATGGGTAAAAAATTATATGTATACGTAGGAAACGAGCACAAACATGAGGCTCAAAAGCCAGAAGTGCTTGAATTAAAGTAGGAGGGTTAAGTTATGGCAAAAGAAAAGAAAAATACTTACACTGGAACAGGACACAGAAAGACTTCAGTAGCAAGAGTTACATTAACACCAGGTACAGGAAAAGTTACTGTTAATGGAAAAGATGTACGTGAATACTTACCTTTCGAAGTATTAGTAATGGATTTAATGCAACCACTTGAAATGACAAATACAGCTGAAATGTTCGATGTAGATGCTAAAGTAAAAGGTGGAGGTTTCCAAGGACAAACTGGAGCTATCCGTTTAGGTATCACAAGAGCATTATTACAATATGATAGTACTACACCAGCTGATTCTGAAAATAGTTATAGAAAAGTATTAAAATCTGCTGGAATGATTACTAGAGATTCACGTAAGAAAGAACGTAAGAAACCAGGATTAAAGAAAGCACGTCGTGCTCCACAATTCTCAAAACGTTAATTGTATTTACAGTTTACAAAGTCCAAATATTTGGACTTTTTTTGTTATTTAATAATATAATAAAGATGGAGGACAATCATATGACTGAAAAATCAAAATTATTAATTTTTATAATAGTAACTCTTGTAGTATTAACAATACTAGCAATGAGTATTTAATATTATATTTAATTTCATTTTATGAAAAGATATTAAAGAACTATTAGAAGAAATGAAAGAAATAATAAACTTATATAATAAATAGTCTTTAAAAAAAATAAAATAATAGTATAATAAAATACATAGTTTGGAGTGATAAAATGACAAAAAAAATCGAATTAATAAATAAGAGTGTAGGAGCAGCATTCTTAATATCCTTAGGTAATTATGCTTTATTAAAATTAGGAAATCCAATTGGTCCAGTAATCTTTGCTTTAGGCTTACTTGGAGTATGTTATCTTGGACAAAACTTATTTACAGGAAAATGTGGATTTATTTTTGAAGATAAGATTAAATGGAGTGATTTATTAATAATACTAATAGTTAATTTAATAGCTGGATATCTATTTGGAGTAATATATTCATATACAGATCCAGAACTAATAAAAGTTGCCTCAGATAAAGTTGCAACATGGAGTTTCTCCCTACCATTCCTACTAAAAGGAATACTATGTGGAACTATAATGTATATAGCTGTTAAAATGTATAGAATAGGTTCTCCTCTAGGAATAATTTATGGTATACCATTATTTATCTTTTGTGGTTTCCAACACTGTATTGCTAATATAATAACACTTGGAGTAGCAAAAACTTTTTCCTCTTCAATCTTTTTAGCAATCATAGGTAATTTTCTTGGCTCATTATTTATCTGGTTTATCTCAAAGGATATAAAAATAGAAACAAAGACAAAAAGAACTAAAAAATAGTTCTTTTTATTATCTAATAATATTGCTAAATATTTGAAAAATAGTTATAATTAAGATTAGATAGAATAATAGATGGGGTGATTCCAGTGATAGTTAGACTTATCAAAAAACGTAAAATCTATAACTTTGTATTGCCTAATGAAATATCTGGAAATTATTGGATTACTGACAATGATTATTTAGGAAATGTTCGTAACTTAATCAATGTCGAAGAAGAAAATGGAAGATGGAAGATAAAAAGTGACTTCGAAACTAAGATTATGAATGGTAATCAAGAAATAGAGTCAGCTTATCTTAGTGAGAATGCTTTATTCTTCTTAAAAATAAATACCGATAATGAATATGTAATTCTTTATTGTTCTCCAACTATGGATGCTAATTCCATATATTTAAAATTAAGACAAGAAGGAGAACTACTACTAGGAAATGATCAAAGATCAGCTGTTTATTACAGTCATCCCCTAGTATCAAGACAACATGCCAGACTTATTTATAGTAATGGGAAATGGGTTATTCAAGACTTAAACAGTAAATATGGTACATATGTTAATAATATTGCCATCAAAGCTAAAGAGCTAGAATATGGTGACATTGTTTTCATAATGGGATTAAAAGTAATTGTAATGAAAGATAGTATTGTAATTAATAGTATTGGTAATAGTGTAAGATTTGATACAAATTTATTTGAGATAATGCCAACTACTATTCAAAAACAAGTAGAATTTGATAATCCAGATGAAGAACAAATAGAATTCTATAAAGAAGAAGACTATTTCTATAGATCACCAAGATTCAAAACTATGATAGAGGATGCTAATATTCAAATAGATCCTCCACCTGGACAAGAGCAAGAAGATACAACTCCAGCTATTTATACAATTGGACCAATGTTATCAATGGCAATGATGTCATTAATGATGGGTTATAATGCCTTATCTGGAGTAATTGATGGAAGTACTGATATAGGAGCAGCAGCACCAGCATTAATAATGTCTGGTGCAATGATAATGACTATGTTATTATGGCCAATATTAAACAAGAGATATCAAAAGAAACAGCATGCTAAGAAAGAAGCAGAAAGACAAAAGAAATATCTTGAATATGTAGAATCAAAAAGAGAAAAGATTCAAGCTGAAATAAAAGTACAAAGACAAATACTAATAGATAACTATTTACCATTAACATCAATGAAAGATATCATCTATAATAGAAAAAGAAATTTATGGGAAAGAGAAATAGATCAAATAGACTTCTTAGACTTACGTTTAGGAGTAGGAGCAACAGATCTAAAAGGACAAATATCTGTTCCAGAAGAACACTTCTCCCTTACAGATGATAATCTATTAAAAGAAGTTTATAAATTAGGAGCAGAATCTAAAACAATAGAAAATGTACCAGTTGCTTTGTCATTTATTCAAAACAACATAACAGCAATCATAGGTACTGCAAGTAATAAAACTCAATTCATTGAAGGATTAATACTTCAAATGTTAACTTTTCACAGTTATGAAGATTTAAAAATAGTATTATTTACTAATGAACAAAATGAAAGTAATTGGGATTATTTAAAAGTAGCCCCACATTGTTGGAATAATGATAGAACTATGAGATATTTTGCAACTAATCTAGATGAAGCAAAAGAAATATCTCTAGCTCTAGAAAAAGAATTCCAAGCACGTAAATATAAAGATGTAAATGGAAATATGGAAGTAAGTGGAGTAGACTTTAGAAAATACAAACCATATTACATGATTATTACAGATGATTACAAAACTGTAAGAGACCTTGAATTATTAAAAGACGTTTGTGGAATGGAAATAAATTATGGTTTCAGTATGATTGTAGTAAGTCCAAGACTTATTAACTTACCAAATGAATGTAAAACATTCATATCTATTGGAGATAAGAAATCAGGAGTATTCGAAAACGAATTAGTATCAAACAAACAAAAAGAGTTCCAAGCTGACTTTGATCCAACACTAAATATTTATGAATGTTGTAAATTACTTGCTAATATACCAATTGATATAGCTCGTGAAAATAGAGCACTACCTCAAGGTGTATCATTCCTTGAAATGTATAATGTTGGTATGGTTGAACAATTAAATATTATGAATAGATGGAGAGTTAATGATCCAACTAAATCATTACAAGCCCCAGTAGGTTTAGATAAATCAAGAGAACTATTTAAACTAGACTTACATGAAAAAGCACATGGACCACATGGTCTTATCGCTGGTATGACAGGTTCTGGTAAATCAGAATTCATAATTAGTTATGTTTTATCAATGGCTCTTAATTATCATCCATATGAAGTATCATTTGTACTTATCGACTACAAAGGTGGAGGTTTAGCCGGAGTCTTTGAAAATAGAGAAACTGGAATGAAATTACCACACTTAGCAGGTACAATTACCAACTTAGATACTGTAGAAATGAACAGATCTTTAGCATCTATTCAATCAGAGCTTCGTAGACGTCAAAGAATGTTTAATCAAGCAAGAGATAAATTGGATGAATCAACTATCGATATTTATAAATATCAAAGCTTATATCGTAAAGGATTAGTTGAAGAACCAATCTCACACTTATTCATCATTTCCGACGAGTTTGCCGAATTAAAAGCTCAACAACCAGATTTCATGGATCAATTAATTTCTACTGCTCGTATCGGACGTTCACTTGGAGTTCACCTTATCTTAGCAACTCAAAAGCCAAATGGTGTAGTTAATGACCAAATCTGGTCAAACTCAAAATTCCGTGTCTGCTTAAGAGTTCAAGACAAATCAGACTCTATGGATATGATTAAAGTTCCAGATGCAGCTTCCCTTAAAAATCCAGGTAGATTCTACTTACAAGTAGGTTATAACGAGTTATTTGCAATGGGACAAGCAGCATGGGCAGGAGCTCAATATTATCCAACAGAAAAGAGAAAGAAAAAAGTAGACCAATCAATCTCAATAGTAGATGATGTTGGTAATATAATTAAATCTCTAGATACTAAGAATGAAGAAGTAGTAGTTCAATCTAAAGGAGAAGAAATTACAAATATAGTTAAATACATAGTTGAAGTAGCAAGACAAGCAAAAATATCTATTCCACAATTATGGCTAGATAGAATTCCTAATGAAATCTATGTAGATAAGATTAAATCTAAATATAAATATCAAGCTAAAACTAATGTTATTAATCCAATAATTGGAGAATATGATGATCCTGATAACCAAAAACAAAATGTTTTAACATTACCTCTATCAACAGATGGAAATACAATTGTTTATGGATCAGGTGGTTCTGGAAAAGAATTAATGTTAACAAGTATTGTTTATTCAACAATAACAACTCATACTCCAAAAGAAGTAAACTTCTACATCCTAGACTTTGGAGCTGAAACTCTAACTATGTTTAGAAATGCTCCACATGTAGGTGAAGTAATACTATCAGGAGAAACAGAAAAAATTACAAACTTATTTAAATTAATATTACAAACAATAGAAGAACGTAAAAAACTATTTACTGATTACAATGGATCTTATGATTTCTATATAAATCATGGTGGAAAACAAATACCAATGATTGTTGTAATGATAAATAATGTTGAAGCATTTACTGAGTCTTACGAAGATTATGAAGATGTATTAGCTCAAGTAACTCGTGACTGTTTAAAATATGGTGTTGTCTTCATCTTCTCAACAAATGGACCAAATACAGTTCGTTATCGTCTAAGACAAAACTTCAAACAAAATGTTGTCTTACAATTCAATGATCCATCAGATTATGGTTCAGTAATACCTGGTGTTCGTAAGAAAGAGCCATCTAAAGCATATGGTCGTGGACTTATCCTATTAGATGCAATTTATGAATTCCAAACTGCCTTACCATACCTAGAAGAAAAAATGATTGATTATATCAAAGTAGTATGTAATAAATTAAATAATCTATTTGAATATCATGCTAAGAGAATACCAATCTTACCAGAAGTAGTAAGTGCAGAATACTTAAGAGACTATATGGGTAACTTAAAAACTATCCCAGTTGGAGTAGATAAAGAAACATTAGAAATCGCAACAATGAACCTACATGAACAACTAATCTTCAATATCACTGGAGAAGATGTAAGTTCAGAACCAGACTTTATTAATACATTAATAAGTATCATTTCTAATGAACCAAATACAAACTGTATTGTAATGGACTCATTAAGTATTTTAAATGAACCTACAAAAGATAATATAACATTCTCACAAGAGACATGTTATGAAAGTATTGATACCCTAGAATCAATCTTAGAAAAGAGTAAAAATAAAGCGGTTACTGATAATTATGTATGCTTCATAATTGGAATTAGTAACTTATTAACAAAACTAAGTGCAATAGAAAAAGGTAAGTTTACTACATCTATTGACGAATCTAAAAATGTAAGCAATATTAAGTATATAATAATTGATAACATTGATGCTCTTAAGAATATCGGCTATGAAGCTTGGTATAAATCAAATGCTAATATGTCTAGTGCAATTTGGATTGGTAACGGTATATCTAATCAATTTACTATTAAAGTTACAACTAATGCTAGATTACTTAGAACTGAACTACAACCAGGCTTTGGATATAACATTAAAAAAGGAAAAGCAAGTGTTACTAAATTTGTTAGTGAAGAATAGGAGGTACTACTATGAATAATAATAAAATATTAATAGAATTAGATATTCCATTAATTGAACATTCTTATGACTTATTTATACCTATAAATAAAAAAATAGGAACTATTAAAACATTAGTAGAGAATGGTCTAACTGAATTAACAGATAAAGCTTATATTGCTAAAGAAAGTACTAATTTTTATAGTAAAGAAACTGGACAAATATATGATATAAATCAAACAGTAAGAGATACAGACTTAAAGAATGGTTCAAGAATAATCTTAATATAAGGAGAATAATATGAATAATTATAATGATTTTGTAACAACAGTTAATAAAATATTTGAACTAATTAGTATTACTAAAGAAAAAATAAAAGATCAAGATAATCAAAATTATATAGCAAGTATAGAAGAATACAAAGATAATGTAAAAAAATATGCTGATTTACTACAATCTGGTAAACCAATACCAAAGAAAGTAGAGAGATTATAATATGATTGAATCAATGAAGTATGAAGAAATAATTAAAATTTCAAAAGATCTAAAACAATTAGTAGCTAAGTTAGAACAAATAATATCCGATGACGGACCACAAGATATTAAAGATTTTATCTCTACTGTTGAAGGTTATTCAAAGTATCTAGAAACTACTGTTCAAATAAATCAAGATGCTGATATTGCACTACAAGAATTAGTAAATAAAATACATTAAAATAAAAGAACTAAAATTCAAAATATTTTAGTTCTTTTTTTTCACTACAATTAAGTCCAGTTAAATAACTTAAATTAGTAAATATCTTATCTAATTCAATATCTTTGCCATTAATATAATCAAATGATGCACATATAAGTACTTTAGCTTGCTTAATAGCTTTTAAATATAAATCTACAAAAGACTCAGTACTAGTCATATCATATATACAAGGATTTCTCCATAATCTATGTTCATTATTTAAATAGTCATGCTTATCATTCAATGGATAATGATAACTAATAGCTTCAAATCTAAAACAGCTCTTTGGAGTAAATGTATCCACTAGTTTATAAATACCTTTCTTAATACCATAAGTATCTCTTCTAAACATATTAATAGCACTTCTCATTTGCTTTAATGATTTAAAATATATCTCATTCATATTTTTAATACTATAAGTTTTTAAGAAAGAATAATCAATCGATTTCTTTAACTTAGTAGAAAAACTATGATCTAAATCAAAACAAAAAGTATCAATAGGAAACTTATATGGATTACCACTAGTTCTTCTACTAGCCATATCATTATCAATAAATGTTTCCATAAAAACATGTACATTATTATATTTATAAGTATTAGGATTATTTTTATCAAAACGACCAGACTTATAATATACAAATGGATGAATAGTACTATCAAGTACATAATGACATATCATACCACTAATATAACTATTAACATCATAGTCATTAATAAACTTATTGTCTTTAACATACTCTAATAGATTAATAAAATACTCTTGTGTATTATTATCATGAAAATAATTCTTAAATTTTCTTATATCTTTACCAGAAGCAAAAGAAAACAAATTATAAAACATTAATGAATCCATTCCTTGACCAAACATTTTTAGTCTCTTTGGATTTATTTTCTTTTTTATATCTTGTGGTAATATATCAAATACGTCTTTAGCAAAAAATGCATGCGTAATTGTCGCTGGCATAAAATCCCCCCAAACCTATATTTATTATAACATACAATTTCACCAAAAATTCATATTTTTCTTCTACTTTATGTGATATAATCAATAATAGGTGAGAATATGGTAGAAAAGAATTTCAAAAATTTAGATGAACAAGTAGATATCTTTAAACATAAAGGAATGATTATTAATGATGAGAAGTATGTTAAACAAATACTACTACGTGAAAATTATTTCTTTTTAAATGGATATCGTCACTTATTCTTAAGATCACTAGAAGATAGACGCTTTAAAGAAGGAACAACATTTGAAGAACTATATAGTTTATTCTTATTTGATCGTTCATTTAGAAATGTTATTTTTAAATACTTATTAGTAATAGAAAATAACTTAAAATCTATTATGTCATATCAATTATCAAAAAAATATGGTTATAAAGAGAAAGAATACTTAAATGCCAAAAACTTCTCAAGAGAACCAGAAAGACAAGCACAAATAAATGACTTAATAAAGAAAATGAAAAAACAAATAAGAGTAAATGGCTCTCAACATAGCGCTACACTTCACTATGTATCAAATTATGGTTATATACCACTGTGGATCTTAGTAAAAGTATTATCTTTTGGTATCGTAAGTGAAATGTATACTATTTTAAAGAAAGAAGATCAAATTGATATAGCAAACGTATATGGAGTAGAAGCAGAAAATCTAACAGTATATCTACCAATACTTGCTAATTATCGTAATCTTTGTGCTCATGAAGATATCTTATATGAAAATAAGACACAAAAGTCTATTGAAGATACCATTTATCATCAATTACTAAATATAGAAAAAGTAGATGATGAATATAAGTATGGAAAAAACGATCTTTTTGCTCTTATTATTATCTTAAAAAGATTACTACAAAAAGATGACTTTAAAAATATGACTATTGAATTAAGTCATATTATAGAAACATTAGACTTTAATATTAGAACTATTAATATAGAAAGTGTCTTAGACAGAATGGGATTCCCAACTAATTGGGAAGAATTAGCATCTATAGAAAGGAGAAAAGAAGATGAAGAAGAATAGCCATGAAGGCTTAAAAATGACTTTTGTAATAGTATTTTCATTTATAATAGGAGGAGTAGTAATGTTCTCATTACTAAAATTTACTCCATTAGTATCTGAAATACTAGGAACAAGTAAAAATAGTACAATAATCACTAAAAATGGAACACAAGTATATGAAAAAACTTCACTAGCAGCTGCTATAGATAAGATATATGATGCAACTGTTGTAATAGAAACATATCAAAATGGAGATTTAGCTGGTTCAGGAAGTGGTTTTGTCTATAAAGTAGATAAAAACTATGGATATATCTTAACTAATCAACACGTAGTTGCTGATAGTAAGGAAATAAAAGTAACTTTCCCAACTAGTGATGAAGCCGTTGATGCAACATACTTAGGAGGAGATCAATACCTTGATTTAGCTGTCCTAAGAGTAGATAAAAAATATGTAACATTAGTTGCTAATATTGGTAAAAGTGAAGAAATAAACTTAGGAGATACAATATTTACAGTAGGAGCTCCTATGGGTAAAGATTATCAAGGAAGTGTAACATCAGGAATATTCTCAGGAAGAGATAGAATGATTGCTGTAAATGTAGAATCTCAAAGAAGTACAGATTGGGTAATGAAAGTATTACAATTTGATGCTTCAATAAGCCCAGGAAACTCAGGAGGACCACTATTAAATGTTAATGGAGAAGTAATTGGTATTTGTTCATTAAAATTAGTAGCTGACCAAATAGAAGGAATGGGATTTGCTATACCAATTGAATATGCTATGAGTCATGTAGATACTTTAGAAAAAGGACAAAGTATCAAGTGGCCAGTACTTGGAGTAGCAATGATTAATGTAAATGATTCAACAAGTCTATATAGAGCTGGTATTAGATTAAATACAAACTTAAAATCAGGAGTATATATCTCTGAAACAGCCTCAGGAGCCGCTGCTGCAGGACTAAAACAAGGAGACATAATAACTAAGATTAATGATAAAGAAACAGCTGATATAGCCCATTTAAGATATGAATTATATCAATATCAAGCAGGAGATACAATAAAAGTAACTTATGTAAGAAATGGTAAAGAACATACAGCTAATGTAAAACTAAGTAAAAGTAGTGAATAATAAAAAGAGAAGTTAAGCTTCTCTTTTGTTTTTATAATTAATAGCAATTATTCCAACACCACCAAGTATTAATAAAATACCAACAATATAAGCAATCTTAGAAACACTAGCAGCAGTATTAGGAATAGGGGCATTCTCCATCTTAACAGTAGTAACTTTACTATTATCTACAGTAAAATCAATACAAGAAGTAGAACCATCTGGAGTCTTATAATTCTTAGGAGGAATAGTCTCACATAGAGTATAATCACCATCACTAAGTGTTATATAATGTGGTTCATCTCCAGATACCCAAGTCCATTTCTCATCATTACTATTCTTCTTAGTAACTACTAATGTAGCACCAGCTAACTCTTTACCAGTTGTAATATCTGTCTTACTAATCTTAGTAAAGTTATTTAATTTAAAATTAGTAGAAGCCACTTCAGTAGCAAAATCACCTAATAATAAATTAGCATATTTTTGATACTTTGTATCATTATAATTATTCATTAAGTTATTAGCACTATTACTATGCACACTACTAGCAGTAACAGTATAACCATAACCATTATTCTTAATAAAATGTCCACCAACAGTAACTTGAATAGTATCAAGCTTCATATTACTTAAATCACTAATAGGAACAACTACTCTAAAACTACCAGTTAGAGCAGAAGTATTAGTAATCTTATTACCATTAACATCAGCTAAATAAGCTCCATACTTATTAGGATCACTTATTTCTACTTCATAATACATATAATTAGTATTATTACTACTAGCTTTAGGAGTAATAATATCAGTTATTATATAACCATCTTTTTCATTAACAGTAGGTAATGAATTAACACTAATACTTGCCATAGCACTACTAGCTTCACCAGTATACTTTTTAGCATCATCTACTAATTTAATAATATAATTTAAATAATTATATCCACTTTTTTTAGCAGCCTCTGTAATAGTAGTTCTAACATCACTAGCACTAACTAGAGTAGTACTATCATTAACTCTAAAATCACATGCTCCATAACCAGCACCAGTATTTATACAATACTTACTAAGACTAGCTTTATTCTCATACATGTATAACCATAAAGCAATTTGTGTAATATATTGTTTAATATTATTATCCGTAACACTACCATAAGTTCCAGTACTAAAAATATTATAACTAGTATTAGCTTTATTATAACCATGACTAATTATATACAACATACCCTTATCAGTAATATTCTCAGGATTAGTACCTTGTACAGTAATAGACTCAGTAGTAGCAGGGAAGACTAAATTTTTCATATAACTATAAACAGGAGTAGAAGTATTATTAATCTTATAATCTTTATAAGTAATGAAATTATTACTTCTATTAGAATAAGTACTACCTAAAGCATCACTAATATAATTTTGACTATTACCAGTTGAATAATTAGTAGTCCATGTACCGCTAGGCAAAGTATTATTTTTTACACCATCAGTAATTGCATAACTATCTCTAAAAAAAGAAGTAAAAGCAACTGCTAATAAAAGAAATAAACCAAGAGACAACAAAGCATTCCTAGCTATCTTCATAATATCAATCCTCTCTTCTACAATAAATTATAACATATAAATAGGGAAAAACTTGAAAAAAAAAGCAAAATATGATATAATGTAGCCACATCTGGGGGGTTGGGTAAAATGATTGAATTAAGAAATAGTAATCAATTAAAATCATTCCTAAAAAAAGAATCTAAAAGACTAGATATCTCTATACCTAATGTTTATCATACCTTTGTTGCTAGAGCTGTCTTAGAAAAGATTAGTAAAGCAAATAATGATAAATTATTAGTAAAAGGTAGTTCTGCAGAAATTGCTTATCTAGGTAGTTTAGTAAGAAGTATTACAGATATCGATTTAGCTTCATTAAAAGGATTTGATGTAAATAGAGAGTTTTTACAAGATATACTTTTAAATGATGAAAATAGTCAATTAAAATTTCAGTTGAGTAAAGCACCATATCAAACTCCAACTGGAATATATAAACTTTCAGCAACAGCAAATTTTGATAAGATGAAACAACATATAGGAATAGATTTTCAAACTAATTATAATAGATTAATTGAACCAGAAAAAAGAGTAATGCCTGAAATATTTGAAGGCGATGAAGAATTTGAAATTTTAGTCCCATCATTTGAAGAATATTTAGCTGAAAAGTTATGTATAATAGTTGAAAGCAATAAACCAGATGTATTAAATACCAGAGTAAAAGACTTCTATGATATTTACCAATTACATGGTGGTAAATATGACTTTGAAAAACTAACAAAGTATTTCGGTAGAATGTTACTTTTAAGAGGTAAAATTGGGTTAGACGAGGCAGATACCTTACACTTGAATCAAGAATTTATAAGAGAACATACTGATATTTGGGAATCTACTAAAAAAAAGTATGATTTCTTAGATCAAGAAATTGACCTTAAGGGAGCTGTTTATTATACCAGAGCTGTTCTTAGAGAACAATTACAAAAACAAGGTCAATTAGCACCGAAAAATGAATTTATACAGTACACAAAAAAAAGAGCATTTTAGCTCTTTTTTTAATTTGTACTTTTTCTAGCTTTGTAAAGACCAAAACCAACACCACAGATAACTGCAACAATTACAAGTGCTACTACAACATCAGTACCTGATACTACTTCTTTTTCTTCTTTCTTATCAGTATCAACATACTTCATAATATCATATCTATCAGCTACTGGAGTTTCATATTCAGTTTGAATCTTTTCTAAGATTTCAGCTTTATAATCTTCGGCAAAACCTTTCCAAGACTTATTACCAATAATGATGTATGGAACACCTAATTGGTCATCATTTTCTCCTCTTACTTCAGCTACTTGAGTCATTAACTTAGCATTATCTTGGTTATTCCAAGTTTCATAATCTACTACCTTGAATAATGAACCATATTCACCTTGAATAGATTCAATCCATTCTTCAAACTCAGCACAGTGACTGCAACCTTCTCCTCTAAATAAGTATAATGTAACAGTCTTATCTTCTTGTTGAGTAGTTTCCTCAGTAGCAGCTTCTTCTGTAGCTCCTTCCTCTTGAGCTAATGCTGTAAAAGGTATAACTAATAGAGTAGCAAATACAGCAACTAATAATAATTTAAAACTTTTCATAATAAACCTCCTATAATAATTATAACATAATCAAATAAAAATAAAGCTTATTTTTATAAATTTCACTTATCTTTCATAAAAAACTTTATAAAGTAATCCATCAAAAAACGTCCTTATTATAGCACAAAAGAGTATGCCTTACAACACACTCTTATCAAACTTAGGAATAAAAGACTCATCTTGTGTTTCTCCTTCTTGTATAAATGCATTCTCAACTCCAATACTTAAGGCATACTTAATAACATCATCATATTCTTCATCTGTAATCTTACGATTCAAATTAGGATATCTCTTACTATTAATAATAGGAGTATACTGATTCATAATACTAATAAAAATATAATTACCAAAAGTAGCATATAAATATTTAATAATCTTTTTAGCATCTTCTATATGTCCAGGAAGTATTAATACTCTAACTATTAACCCCTTCTTCATAATACCATCATCATCAAATTCAGGATTTCCTACCTGCCTATACATCTCATCTATTGCCATAGTAGCTGTATCAAAGTAATTAGATACATGAGAATATTTTTTAGCTAAATTATCATCATAATACTTTAAATCAGCTAAGTATATATCAACAATACCTCGCATCATCATTAAAGTATGAAGATTTTCATAACTACTAGTATTATAAACAATAGGTATTTTTAATTCATTACCTTTAATTTTCTGTAATACTTCTCCAATAATTGGAACATAATGAGTAGGAGTAACTAAATTAATATTATGTGCACCCATATCTTGTAACTTTAAACATATATCTTTAAACTTTTCATCACTGATTTCTTTACCATATCCACCAGTACTTATCTTTTTATTTTGGCAAAAAATACACTTTAAATTGCAATGAGAAAAGAAAATAGTTCCACTACCACGACTTCCAGAAATAACTGGTTCTTCCCATTCATGAAGTGAGTAGTAAGCCACTTTTAATTTATCTCCTGCTTTGCAAGCACCTACACTAGTAGTACGATCAACTAAACAATTTCTAGGACATAAATTACAATTCTTAAGTATTTCTCTCATAGTTACACCTCTAAATAATTGTATCATAAACTTGAGTAATAATGATATATATGTTATGATATTAACTGATTATTAAAAAGAAGGAGGAGTAGTATGAAAGAAAAGTATTTAATAATCAATGCTGGAAGTTCTTCATTAAAATTTTCTTTATATGAAATGCCTAGTCAAGACTTAATTGCCAGTGGAACATTTGAAAAGATTGGTTCTATCGACAGTTTTTATACAATAAAAACAAAAGATAATAAGATAAAAGAAGAATTACCAGTAATGAATCATGCCCAAGCAGTAAATATTATGATGGGAGAATTACTAGAAAAAGGAATAATTAATGACATTTCTGAAATAAATGGAGTAGGAAATAGAGTATTACATGGAGGAGAGTATTATAAGGACTCAGTATTAATAAATGAAGAAGTAATAGATAATATAAGAGAATTATCTAAGTTTGGACCTCTTCACCATCCAGGACAATTATCAGCTATTAATGCTATTAAATTCTCTTTACCAGGTGTTCCACAAGTAGCAGTATTTGATACTGCTTTCCATCAAACAATGCCTAAAGAAAATTATATGTATCCAGTACCATATGAGTGGTATGAAGAAAATGGAGTAAGAAAATATGGATTTCATGGTTCAAGTCATAAATATATAACAGAAGAGATGAAAAACAAGTTAGGTAAAGAACCTAATCTAATAATTTGCCATATCGGAAGTGGAGCAAGTCTATCCCTAATAAAAGATGGTAAATGTCAAAATACAACTATGGGTTTAACTCCATTAGATGGTTTAATGATGGGAACAAGAAGTGGAGTAATAGACTCATCAATTATCGAATATATTTGTAACGAAAGAGATATGTCTGTAGAAGAAGTAACAAATGCACTTAACAAACAAAGTGGATTACTTGGAATATCTACAAAAAATGATTTAAGAGATGTTCAAGAACTTAATACAGAAAGATCAGAATTAGCTCTAAGTATGTTAAAAAAATCAATTATTAATTATATTGCACAATATTATTTTGAAGCAAAAGGAGATATTGATGCTATTGTATTTACAGCTGGTATTGGAGAAAATGCTATATCATTAAGAGAAGAAATACTAAATGACTTAGCACCTGTAATAGGTACTTACATAGATAAAGATAAAAATAATGAGATAGCTGGATTTAAAGAAATAAATGAAGGATTAATAACTACACAAGATTCAAATATTCCAGTATATGTAATACCTACAGATGAAGAAGCCATGATACTAAAAGATACATATAAATTAGTAAATGAGAGAAAACAAATATATGCTAAACCAAAAACATATATAAAAGAAAAATTAGCTTAAAAAGAAAAAGATGATTAATCATCTTTTTTTTCTGTATTAAAACTAACATTCATAAGAAGATTTTGTGTAATATCTTCTCTTTCTCTTTTTATTTCTTTAAATTCACTCATATTATCATCGAGTAAATTATAACAAAAAAAGATTAAATATATTAATCTTTATTTTCATTTATGTAGTTATCTAATTCT
>CAMOYT010000016.1 GCA_946630315.1 uncultured Bacillota bacterium
ATTGAGCCTTTTGTTGTGAAACAGTCCAATCAATTAATTTCTTAATTTCATCATCAGTAATAAATGATCCTTGAATACGAGTTGGTGCATTTTGACCAATTGGTAAATATAACATATCACCTTTACCAAGTAACTTTTCTGCTCCAGTTTGATCAAGTATAGTACGCGAATCAATACCAGATCCAACTGCAAAAGCAATACGTGATGGTATATTAGCTTTAATTAAACCAGTAATTACTTCAGTAGAAGGTCTTTGTGTTGCTACTATCAAATGAATTCCCGCAGCACGTGCTTTTTGTGTAATTCTAAGTATAGAATCTTCAACTTCTTTAGCTGCAACCATCATTAAGTCAGCCAACTCATCGATAATAACTACAACATAAGGCATCTTCTCTAACTTAGTATCTTCACTTCTATTTTTATTTTCTTTTTCTACATATTCATTATATCCTTCAATATTCTTAGTACCAGAATTACTAAAAGTATTATATCTATCTTCCATCTCTTGTACCGTCTTAGCAAGTAAAATAGCTGCTTTCTTAGGATCAGTAACAACTGGACACATAAGATGAGGTATACCATTATAAACACTTAACTCAACTACTTTAGGATCGACCATAGCAAGTTTAACTTCATTAGGTTTAGCTCTCATAAGAATAGAACAAATAATACCATTAACACATACAGATTTACCTGAACCAGTTGTACCAGCTATTAACATATGCGGCATCTTATTAATCTTACAAGTACCAATATCTCCTAAGATACTAATACCAAGTGGTACTAATAATTTCTCATCTGGATAATTCTTCATTTGTGGAGAATCAATTATTTCTCTAAAGCTAACAGAAGATGGATTGTCATTTGCAAACTCAATTCCAACAGTACTCTTACCTGGTATTGGAGCTTCAATTCTTACATCTTTTTTAGCTAATGCCAAAGCAATTTCTTTATTGATAGAAGTAACTTTATTTACTCTTGTACCAGAAGCAATCTCAACTTCATATTGTGAAACAGTAGGTCCAATATGCACTTCTACCACTTTTCCATTAATACCAAAATCTTTTAATACTTTCTCTAATCTTTCAATATTCTTATTAGTTGCACTATTAGTTTCTCCTGCATCTCTCTTCTTAACTTTATTTAATAAATCACTAGGAGGTAATTGATAATTCTCATTATTAACAATCTTTTCTTTTTCTACTTTCTCTTCCTTTACTTCTTCCTTAACTTGAGGTTTAGGTAAATCATTAAAGTTATGAATAATAGCCTTCTTAGGCTCTTCTTTAATTTCTTCTTCTACCTCTTCTACTTCCTCTTTCTTATCTTTCTTCTTAGGTTTTTCTTCTATCTCTTCCTCATCATCTAAATGTTCATCATATCTAGCTCTAACAAATGTCGCAACAGAACCACCTATAACCATGATTAAACCAAGTATTGTTAAAACAATAGATATTATTAATAAACCAGTTGCTGAGAAAGCCATACTAATTAATATTGCAAAGCTTCCTCCAATAATACCTCCACCAGCATCAATAATATAATTATTAGTAGCACCATTACTCATAAAAGCATTAAAATTATTAACTAAATTATCTATAGTAATTTTAAATCCTAATGTACCATTAATCATATCCTTATGAAGTAGCATTAATAAACCAAATATAAATAAATATAAACCAATCATCTTAACACTAAAAAAATCACACCACTCCATCTTTATCAATAAATAAAGACCTAGTATTAGTAATAATATTAATATAAAAAACCATAAACTACCAAAACCAAACATAGTAACAGCAGCTATAAAATTACCAACAGGACCTAATCCTAATAATCCTGCTATACAAAATATTATAAATATAGCTCCATAAAGAATTGTCATATAATTCTTTTTCTTTTTAGTAGTAGTTGTCTTCTTCTTTTTTCTTCCACGTTTTGCCATATCATAACGCCTACCTTTACATATAATATTATACTAAATAATAATAAAATAAGAAATATAAAAAACAAAACTTTACAAACAAAAAAGTATTACTATTGTAATACTTCTTTCTTTCTTTTATCAAAGTATAAATGGAATGCTACACCCCACATAATAATAAGAGTAATTCCTATTCCATATAAAGGTGCACTAGTCTTAGGATTCATCATTAATCTGACAGTAGTCTTATTGCTTTGAACTTCACTAGTCATACCAAATGCTTGAGCACTTGCTTCTCCAATATAGCTCTTTGAACTACTTAAGCCAGTAGGAGCATAAGCTTCATATCCTAATTCAACACTCATACCCTCATTAATTCTATAAACTGTCCAAGTAATTGTATTATTTTCCGCATTATATACTCCACCATTAGTAGCAGTTCCTTCAACATATTTAAATCCTTCAGGTAATTTACTAATTATTATATTATCTACTGCTTCTACTGTACCAGTATTTTTTACATTAACTTTATAACTTAATTTACTATTATTAGTAGTACTAACACTCTCTTTTTCATTAACAGTAGTACTTACTTCTAAGTTTACTCCACCCTTTTTATCTACAATAGTATAATTACAATAAGAACTTTGATTCAAACTAATAGCCTCATCAAATCCACCTCTTAGTTGAATTTCAGGTGATCTAAGGAAATAACTAGGTAAAACCAGTCCATTATCAATAACATGCAATGTGCCTATAGAAGGAATAGATTCACAGCCATCATTATTAACATTATTTAACCATAAAGCAGCAGCTTCATCTATATTAGTACCAACTAAAGTATTTATATCTAAATTTCCATATTCTAAATAACCAAAATAATAATTAAAAACATTAGTTTCAATAAGTTCAACATTATAACTATTCCCATTAAAATATTCATCAACATTTCTAAAATCAACAATAGATGGATTTGCACTTTCAGTTAAAGCAAAGCCATTAATCTTATAAGTTAATACTATTTCACCTGGTAACAATACTTTAGTACTTGCATATCCACTAGGAGCTTTAGTCTCTTCTAGATAATATACAGTAGGAAGTGGTATATAGCAATAATATCCTGCTTCCCTTTTAAAATTATTAATTAATACTTCTGTACTACCTTCTTCATTTGAACTCTCAGAATAATAATGACAATAAAGATATTCACCATTATTTAATTTTTTAAAATCATTAGTTGTTTTAATACTATCAACTACACTTTTTTGCTTATCAGACAAAATATTATAAACCTTATTAAAGACATTTTCTCCCTCATAATTTCTATTTACAGAATATCCTTGATAATTATTTCCATTAGGATCGGTCCAAGATTCAACTGAAGAATAAGCACTATAAATATTATTATAAGTACTCATTTTAAAACGAGCATTACTTAAGAAATTACCAGATGGATCAGTCTTATTAAAATAAGTATTAATTCTTACTTGCCCATATGGACCAATATCGTTATCATCAGATACATTCTTTTTATCTATTGAAATAATATTTTCCTTTAAAACATTTCCCGAAATAAATAAAAGTCCTACTATAATAGCAAAAACATAAATAAATTTAATTCTTTTCATTAGACCACTACCTTATAATATAAGTATAACAAAAAAAGAATAATAATAAACACATTTAAAAATATGTAGTGTAAATAAATGACAATAAAAAAAGAGCTTAAGCTCTTGATACATATTTTGAATCAGCAGTAGAAACAATAATAGTTTCTCCTTCTTCAATAAATAAAGGAACTCTAACCATTAATCCAGTTTCACAAGTAGCATCTTTTAACGCATTTGTAGTAGTGTTTCCTTTAACAGCAGGTTCAGTATGAGTAATAACTAACTCAACCTTATCTGGTAAATCAATACCTAATATTTCTCCTTCATAAGAAGTAATATAAACTTCTAAGTTTTCTTTAAGAAGTAATGCTTGATCACCAATCTTATCTGCAGGAATTTCTAATTGTTCATAAGTTTCCATATTCATAAAATAGAATGTATCATTCATATTATATAAATATTGCATTTGTTGTTTTTCAATTCTAGCAGTAGCAACCTTAACACCAGCATTAAATGTTTGTTCAAAGATAGCTCCTGTTCTTAAATTTTTAAGTTTAGCTTTAACAATAGCTGCCCCTTTACCAGGTTTTACATGTTGTGTCTCCATAACAACATAAATTGCACCTTCATATTCAATTGTAATTCCATTTTTTAAATCATTAGTACTAATCATTTTCTCAACTCCCAATATTAAAAAAATAAGAAAATCTTATTTTTATTTCTTTTCCTTATGTACTGTATGTTTTCTACATCTAGGACAGTATCTATTTAATTCAAGACGTTCTGTTGTATTTTTAACATTTTTTTGTTCTCTATAATTCTCTTCATTACATTCGCTACAAACTAGAGTTTTATATTGTCTATTTCCGACTTTAGCCATTTTTACATCCCTCCTTACACGTCTATAGGTATTATACCAAAATTTTATAAAATTGCAAAAGATTTTCGCACCAAACAAACAAAAAATAGCTAAAATTAGCTATTTTTATCATTTTTTTACTATTTTATACCCCATATCTATTAACATAAGCATTCGCAACCTGTCCAGTAATACGATATGTTACTTGTGAAGCATAATTAATATTTGAATTAGGATGAGAAGAATCTGGTGAAGTAACTACAATACTAACTTTTGGATTTTCTCTTGGAAAATAGCCTATATATGAACTAGTAATAGTTTCAGTATCTATCCTACCATCTCCATTAGTATCTATAAAACTCTGACTAGTACCAGTTTTTCCACTAGGTCTATAATTAAGACTTATATATCCATATCCATACCCACCAGGTTCCATTACTGCTTGAAATCCTTGTTGTACTCTACTTATAAATCTTCCTTCACTTTCAACTTTATTTAATACTTTCGGTTCTACTTTCTGAACTAATTTACCTATTTCTTCAGTATCAGATGAATCTCTTACTTCTTTTAATAAATGCATGCTTTTTCTTTCTCCACTATTGGCAATAGTAGAAATGTATTGTGATAATTGCAATGGTGTATAAGTCTCATATTGTCCCATTACAAAATCTAATAAGTTTCCTGCTGCCTTATCTTTAGAACTATATCCAATAGATTCAACTGGTAAATCTATTCCAGTAGATACACCAAGTCCAAATGAATGATACATCTTTCTATAAGTATCAAAAGATGATTGATTAAAATTAAGTTTCATCTCTTTTCTATACTCTTGTCCATTAACTCTAATAGCAGTCTTAAATTGATATACATTAGAACTTTTAGCAAGAGCAGTAATATCATTAATTCTACCAAGTGTTAATACAGATGAACATTTCTCTTTCATACCAGATATTTTTACACATTCATCTAACATTACTTCCCCTATTTTAATAGCACCAGTATTATATCCAACAAGCATTGATGCCCCTTTAACAACACTACCTGGCATAATAGGCTCAGTAAGTAAACTAATAGTATTATCTCTAATCTCACCATTAACAATTTTCTTAGAAGCCATCGCAAGTATTTCCCCACTCTTAGGATCTTGTATAACTACACTAGAATGGTCATAATAATTAGTATTAGCTTCTCCCTTAGTATTTCTAACTTCTCTACTTAAAATATCTTCAACATCTTTCTGCAAATTAATATCTATACTAAGTACAATATCTTGCCCTCTAGATCCCTCGCTAATTAATTTAACTTCATCAGTAGAAACAGCTTCATAAACAGCTTTTTTACCATGCAAGTAATTCTCATATTCTTTTTCTATATAACTTAAACCAACTCTATCATTTAATGAATAACCAAGACTTAAATAATAATCTTTATCTTCCGCAGGTATTCCTTGACTAGAAGTAGAAACAGTACCAAGTATACTTCTAAAAGTATCACCATATGGATAAACTCTCTCCCAATCTAATTTAGTATTAAATCCTTCTAACTCTACATTATGTTCACTAATATAAGCATATTCATAATCAGTGGCATCACTCTTAATAGTCTTTTCCTCATAAGAATAACCTTTATTCATTAAATAAAATAAGTAAGCTGCTTTTATATCTTCCTCATTAAATTTATTTAATTCTTCTTCACTAATTCTTTTAATCTTTAATTCTTCTAATTCATGAGACGTCATCTTTCTTTGCTTAACCATCTCTCTCTCATCTTTAGTAACCAATTTATTACATTTATCATTATATTTATAATAATAAAACTCTCTCTTATTACGATCAGTTAATTTATTATAATCAAGAGTTAAAATCTTACTAATTTTATAAGCTAAATCTATCATCTCTTTATTAGTAGTATCCCTATCTTTCTTATAAGTAATAGTCTTTAAACTCTTATTATCTACTATAATATTATAATTTCTATCATATATTCTACCTCTAGGACTACTAGTACCTTCAATTACTTTATTAGTTAATCTATCTAGTTTATTAATATGTTCTTTCTTTTCAACTATCATTACAGAAGTAAGTTTAAATAATACAATTCCAAAGAATAATAATATAACGACTAAAAAAGCTATAAACCTACGATTAATAACTTTATCATAATTTATTTTTTTTCTAATCTTATTAATCCTTTTCATACTTACCTCCACTATCTATAATATCATAAAAAATAAAACAAAATTAACTTTGTTTTATTTTATTTAATAATTCATCATCAAATACTTTATTTCTAATCATTTCTATTTCATATTTATAAGGAGCAAATTCTTTATCAACATAAGGTGTCTCTAATATCTTAGGTATGTCCTCAAGCCTTTTATTATAAATAACATTAATTAAATTATCAAAACCAATAGTACCAAATCCTATATTTTCATGTCTATCTTTATGACTATTAACCTCATTCTTACTATCATTTACATGTACACAATATATTTTATTAATTCCTATTTCCTTATCAAATAAATCTAAATATTCATCAAACTTATCAATAGAAACTCCCGAGTCATTTAAATGACAAGTATCTAGGCAAACACCTATTTGATCACTATTAACGCCATCTATAATTCTTTTTATTTCTGATAAGTCCCTTCCAACTTCTGTACCTTTACCAGCCATAGTCTCAAGTAATATTCTAACATCACTATTGTACTCAACAATTATCTTAAGTCCTTTAATAATATTATCAATACCTAAATCTATTCCACCACCAGTATGACTACCTGGATGAAGTACCATATTTTTTATTTTTAATTTACTACATCTATCTACTTCACCTTTTAAAAAGTTAACCGCAAACTCCCATTTATCTGTATCTGGACTTGCTAAATTAATAATGTATGGAGCATGAACTATTACCTTAGAATAATCAATATTATTATTTTTACATTTATCAATACATTCTAAAACTAAATCTTCATTAATTTCACATCTTCTAGTATTTTGTGGAGCTCCAGTATAAAACATAAAAGTATTAGCTCCATATTTAAGAGCTTCATCAAGACTTCCAAGCACTTGACTATCTTTATTAAATCCAACATGACTACCAATAATTAACATAATATCACCACTAATATAATAACAAAAAAAAGAGCTTATTTAAAGCTCTTAAATAATTTAGAAATTATGATAATTTACATTCAACAGCAGTTACGCCAGTTACTCCTGTAGGATATACTACAGAGTTTTGTTTAGTTTGTCCAGAAACTAAAACAGTTGCTCTCTTAAGTTTTCCTTCTGGTTCCATTGTCTTAAATCCATGTTCTCCTGAGTCAGTTAATTCAATATAGTAATCAGTTTGAGTAGTCTTATCTCCTCCAGAAGTAGTTTTTTCACTCTTGTGCCATAAAACATAACCATATACTTCAGCATTACCCCAAGAAGAGTTACCTCCTGATTCCATTAAATCTTTTGTTTGTTGTTGCTCATATCCTGATGGAGTATTAGCTGCAACTGGCATATCAACTTTGAAATAATACCATCCAGTTGGAGTAGCTGCAACATTAACATCTCTAGCATCAGTACCAGATCCCACATGACAAGTTAATTCATCTGCTAATACCGCATTTCTAACTGTGTTTATATATGTCTTTGAAATATCAACAAATGTATCACGTCTAGAATTTTCAATTGTTCTAGATACAGCTGGGATGGCAACCATCATTAAAATACCCATAATTGTAATAACTGCCAATAACTCAATAAGTGTAAATCCTAAATTACTTTTTTTCATATTTCTTCTCTCCTTCTATTATTTACAATTTAATATTAGCACAACCCATTTTAACGTGCAATATTTTTTTAAATAATTTACATTAATTATACAAGTAAAACATCTGCTAATTTTTTACTTATTAATAGATTTCTCAGAATAAGTCTTTCTTATACTAGGACAATAATCATTTTCTTTATTCTTATCAGGAGTTCCTTCTGTAACAATATCTCCTTCATTATTAGTAAGACTTTCATATTTTGTTAAAGGAATATAATAATATTTATTAGTACTATTTTTTTGATTTTCTGCTAAAGAAACATAGTAGCTAGTTACTCCATTTTTCTTAGAAATAATTACATAAGAATACTCATTGAAATAACTTTGCCCATTAGGTGGGTCATCAAATTCACTATTATTCAAATAGTCAATCATCATCTTATAACATTCATCATTATTTAATCTCAAATCAACAAAATCAGAACTTGAATATTTATATTTAGCAGCACTAACTAACTTTTCAGCATCCTCAATATAAACATCATTCTTATTTTGACTAAGTATACCCATTATATTAGGTATTGTAATTGCCATAAGTATTCCAAGTATTACCATACTCGCCAATAGCTCTACTAATGTAAAACCTTTATTTTTCATATCATCACCTACAATAATTATAAGAAGAAATAAAAAAAAAGAAAAGTAATTTTACTTTTTCTTTTCTTATTTTACATCTTTTAATTCCTCTTTAATATTTTTTATTTCCTTTTTTGTTTTTAACTTCTTAAAGAAATAACCTTTAGGTAACATCTTAATAAGTATTTCTCTACTTACCATCTCTCTAGTAAAATATTCTAAAAATAATTTATCTTTATTCTTTCTAAGTATAGGTCCAAAGAAATAATCTAAATTATTATATTTCTTCTTTCCTTTTTCAAATACTATTATTTGATAAATATATTTCTTTTCCCTTACAAGTCTTTCATCACTTATATAAAAACCTCTACTACATAGAAATCTTTTAACATCTTCTTGATAATTATTAGGACTTAATATAAAAGTATCTATCTTACTTAATAATTCTAAATGGTTTTTCATAATACCTATCATATTACGTCCACCCATACCAGAAATAATAACAGTATCCACTTCATCACTATAAGTATCTAATCCGTCACCTAATCTAGTTTCAATTTTTCCTTCTAATCTTTCTCTCTTTATATTCTTTTTAGCAATCTCTAATGGTCCTTCAGCTACATCACTAGCAATTGCTTTAATATTCTTATTTTTCTTAACTAAATAGATATCAAGTAATGCATGATCACATCCAATATCTAAACAAAAGGAATTAGCTTTCACTAAATCCCCTATTAATTTTAATCTATCATTTATTTTCATTAATCAGTCAAGAAGTCCTTTAATTTACGAGATCTAGAAGGATGTCTTAATTTTCTAAGAGCTTTAGCTTCGATTTGACGAATTCTCTCTCTTGTAACACCAAATATTTGTCCTACTTCTTCAAGTGTTCTACATTGTCCATCATCTAAACCAAATCTAAGTCTTAATACTTTTTCTTCTCTTTCAGTAAGAGTACCAAGTACACCATTTAATTCTTCTTTTAACATCTCTACTGTTGCATATTCTTCAGGTCCCATAGTTCTCTCATCTTTAATGAAATCACCTAGATGAGAATCATCTTCTTCTCCAATTGGAGTCTCTAAACTTACAGGATCTTGTGAAATTTTATATACTTCACGAACCTTCTCAATTGTAATACCTAATTTCTTAGCAATTTCTTCATCAGTTGGCTCTCTATTTAACTCTTGTGTTAATTGTCTTTGTACTCTAGCTAACTTATTAATAGTTTCAACCATATGTACAGGAACACGTATAGTTCTAGCTTGATCAGCTATTGCACGAGTGATAGCTTGTCTAATCCACCAAGTAGCATAAGTAGAAAACTTATAACCCTTAGTAGGATCAAACTTATCTACTGCCTTCATTAATCCAATATTTCCTTCTTGAATTAAATCTAAGAAAAGCATTCCACGACCAACATATCTTTTAGCTATACTAACTACTAAACGAAGGTTAGATTCAGCAAGCATTCTTTTTGCTTCTTCATCTCCCTCTTCAGCTCTTTTAGCATATTCAAATTCTTCATCTGATGTTAATAAGTTAATACGACCAATTTCTTTTAAATACATTCTAACTGGATCATTAATCTTAACATCCTTACTCATTGTAATAGATTCAACTGCAACATCAGCAGTAATCTCTTCACCAGATGCATCATCACTACCATCTTCAGTAACAATATCAATATCAGCATCTACTAATGCATTATATAAATCATCTAGTGAGTCACTATCTACATCTAACCCTTTTAATTCATCAGCTAATTGCTCATAAGTAATATACCCCTGTTTTCTACCAAGTGCTATTAACTTCTCTTTTCTTTCGTCTAGTGTTTTAATCTCTCCAACCATTACTATTCTCCTATCCTTAGCTTCCTAATCTTCTCAGAAATCTTAGCTTGTTCTATCGGATCTACTTCTTTTTTCATCAAATTTGTCAATCTTTTAATCTCTTGTGTTTTAGCATAATCTCTCACAACATTAAAGTATTCAAACAGTTCCTCTTTAGTAGTATCACTATTATAGTTACTAGCTAATATTCCATTAAGAAAATCAACAACCATTTCTTTATCTTGAACATAAGTATAAAAATCAGCTACATTAATATCTCCATAATTCTTATAATAATAAATTATCTCACTACATAATATTCTACTTTCTTCATTAGGAAGAATTAGATGTTCTCTCTCAACTTGTGAAATAACCCAATCATTATTAAGCATATAATAAAGTATTTGTTCTACTGCTTTCATATACTTACTTTTTCTTACAACTTTTACTTCTTTAGGTATAATAATCTTCTCTGTTTTTACCTGATCTTTCTTATACCCATTAAATCGCATTTCCAGTGTATTATACCCTATATCAAACTCTTTTGCAAGTCTTTTAAGCACAACTTCTACTCTTATTGGATCATCTATTTTAACTGTTTCTTTAAGAACTTCATTAATATAATTAGCTTTTTCTTCATCAGAAGAAAAATTAACGTTCTCTCTTAACTTCATCATTTTAAAATCAGAAAAGTTTAAAGCGTTCTCAACTAATCCAATAAATTTATCTTTTCCATTATTTAATATATAACTATCTGGATCATCTGGATTAGGTAAAGCTACAACTTTAACTTCTATTCCCTCATTAAGTAATTGATCTCCAATACTTAAAGTAGCATGTACTCCAGCATCATCTCCATCTAAACACATAATAATATTATTACTTAATCTTTTTATTAAATTAGTCTGCTCTTTTGTTAAGGCAGTTCCCATTAAAGCAACAGTATTCTTAATACCAATAGAACTAGCTCTAATAACATCCATAAAACCTTCCATTACAATAACAGACTTCTTTAATCTACATTCTTCACGAGCAACATGATAATGATACAGCATTTCTCCCTTTTTAAATATATCTGTCTCTTTAGTATTTAAATACTTATTCTGTCCATTATCTTTATATATTCTTCCACTAAATCCAACACATTTACCAGATACATCATATAAAGGAAACATAATTCTATCATTATATATATCATGATTATCACTACTAAGTCCTATTCTATTTAACACCGATAGATCATAATCTTTTTTTAATAATAAATTAGTTAAATCATCTCTACTATCTAATGATAAACCAACTTCAAACTCCTTAATCATATCATCAGTAAATTTACGTGTTTGTAAATACTTTTTAGCTTCAATTCCTGCTTTACTCATTAAATTATTTTGAAAATATTTTAAAGAAAAATTATAAGCATCATAAAATTTATCAAATTTTGTACTTTTCTTTGGAATAGTAATATTACCTACATCTACTCCAACTCTATCTCCTAAATATTTAAGTACTTCCCTAAATTCCATATGTTCATAATTCATTAAAAAAGTAAAAACATTTCCAGTCGCATGACAAGAAAAACAAGTATATATCTGCTTTTCACGAGATACACTCATTGAAGGATTATTGTCATCATGAAAAGGGCAAACACCAAAAAAGTTTTTGCCTCGCGCAACTAGTGGGATACGTTCACCAATAATATCTACTATATCTACTTTACTGCGGACAACACTAGCAAGATCATTATTCACCCATATCACCCCATAACAAACCAATTATAACATATAGAAATTAAACATATAATATTAAATAACACAATTTTTATAATAAAGCAAATATTATTTAATATAAATTAATTTTATATTATAATTATTATAGGAAGTGATATCATGTGTAATAGTTTAGAATTATCATCAATTCTATATACTTTAAAAAACATTATATTAATAATTCAAATAATTGTACCTATTATATTAATAATCTCAATTATAATACGTCTTACTATAATGATTATAAATCCTGATGAAAAAAAGAATATTAAATCTCTAACAAATAGCTTTATAGCCGCAATCATAATATTCTTTATACCTATGCTCATAAATTTAACTATGAATATCATTGGAGAAAATACTAATTTTAGCAGTTGCTGGATAAATGCTAAAAAATATAGTAATAATTCAAGTTATATTAAATCAAATAATAAAAGCAAATCAATAATTCCTACCACAAGTGATTATGAGAAAGGAAATAAAAAAAGTCAATCAATCACTACAACTTTTAATCTACAGCATGCTATAAAAGTGCATGACAACGTTCACTGGAAAGGTAATAGTAATTTACCATGGCAAGGAAAACTAGTTGGAAACTATGGTGGAGATATAGGTGCATACACAGAAGCAGTAAATATTTTAAATGAAACAGACTATAGAATATATGAAGTATATAAAGTTATAGTCTCATATTATCCAGATATAACCACAAAACAAATAAACATCTCTAAACTAACTAAAGTAAATAATTATTACAATATAAAAACTGGTACTATTCCAGCTAATATGGAATCTATAAATAAAGCCTTACAAAAAGGACAATTAGTACATGGAGTATCAACCAATAATCATTGGACTGACTCTAAAGGAAATCATGCCGAATGGAAAGGAACACATAATGGTTTAATATTCTATTTCGATGGTACATATTACCACATGAAAGCAGCAGGCTCTATAAACCAAAATGATTCAATATATACTACCGAACAATTACAATTATGGCTAGATGGTTGTCCTATGAAAAATATAATTGTTTATTACAAATAAAATCACTAATTTAAATTAGTGATTTTCTCATGAATGTATCTACATCTTTATCAATATATACATCTATTATTCCTTTATTAACTATTTTTACAAATCCAAGTCCTGAAATAACTAAATCTTCATCATACTTAACATTATAAGTTAATTTATTTTTATCTTTTAAATCTTGATTATTAAATAAGTTTAATAATCTTTTTACTTTTAAATCATTACTTGCAAATAAAGTAAAACTATTTCTTTCTCCTTCAACATAATCAATTCTAACCATATCTTCTATAATAATAGATTGATTCTTTCTTAATTGATATGTACGTGGTTTAATCTCTTTCTTACAAGACAATTTCTTAACCATAGCTTGATCGACATGATTAGTTATACTACCAGAATCAACAAGTCCAGGTGTATCAATAATAGTTAAATAATCATTTATTTCAATATTTACAGTATTTAATGTTGTACTAGGTAATGGACTCATAGTAAGTTCTTGTTCTCTATCAGAATAATTCTTAATTAATTTATTAATTAAACTACTCTTCCCAGCATTAGTATGACCTACTACATATACATTACGTGATGTTTGATAGTACTTAATTCTTTTTAATAAATAATCAATATTATAATTTTTATTAGCACTAATTACTATTATCTCTTCAAAACCTAAATTCATATTTTCTATATACTTAATTAATTTAGCTTCTTTAACACTCTTAGGTAATACATCAACTTTATTAAGTACTAAAATCATCTTATTAGGTAATATACTCTTAATACTTTCAATATTCTTTTCTAGATTCAATAAATCAGTAATATATAAAACTAAATCTTTAGTTCTACCAACTTCTTGTAATATTTTTATAAAGTCCTCATTACTCTTCGCAACAGTTTGATACTCACCATAATTTTTTAGCCTAAAACATCTTTGACAAATATCATTTTCTAAATTAGTAGTATACCCCTCTTGTAAGACATTTTGATCTTGTAATATTACACCACAACCCAAACATCTCTTCTCATTATTCATAATACTTACCTCGCTCAAATATTCCTCTTTTATTATATTTTTTAATAATATAATTTTCGATTACTCTATTAAGAGCAGTTATTTTTAAATCTTTTTCTCCCATAGGATCAACCAAAATACTCATTATTTTAAATCTATTACCTGCTAAAATATCAGTAACAATTTGATCTCCTATAATACACATTTCTTTTTTCTTTAATTTATATTTATTTCTAATTTTAATTAATCCTTTAATAGATGGCTTCATACTCCAACTAACTCCATCTATTTCTAATTCTTCCATATATGGTTTTAATCTCTTAGTATTATTATTAGAACAAATAACTATAAAGAAATCTTTCTTAAGTTTTTTTATTAAATCTCTAGTTTCATCAGGACATCTCTTATTAGAAATTAATCCTAAAGTATTATCAAGATCAAATACTAAACATTTAATACCAGATTCTTTTAATAATTTATAATTAATATTATATATATCTTTTTTATACATTTTTGGTTTAAATAATCCCATGAAATCACTCCTCAAGTATTATATATTATTAATAGCTTTTTGTCTAATAATTAATCCTTTTCTTAGTATTAAGTACAAAATATGAATAATCATTAATAATAAGAGTATGACAATATTCACATTCTTTTTGTCCTTTTACAATTCCCGCTCCACAACTTGGACACTTAGAAAGACTATTACCTTTAGATATAATAAATTCTAAAGCATATTGATTATGTATTTTAGAACTATTTGTTCCTTTAATTACTCTATTACTAATAGTATCAATAACATAATCATAGAAAGAAGCATGTAAATACATTTTTACTATTACAGTACCATTTTCTTCAACTATACCATTAATATTAGCTGCTACCATCTTATAATCTGACATAATATTTTGACCATTCTGTGCCTTTAATATCTCTAAATCAGTTTTATAAGAATTATATAACTCATCACTACACATTTTCTTTAAAGTATCATAATCAAAATGCATCCAAGCATTTTGTATATCAACAAATTTTTGAAATAAAATTTGAATAAGATCTCTCTCTGTAAGTTCTGGGAAGAACTTTTGTATTTCTATATCACTATCTCCAATAAATTTATTATTTTGAACATTCATATTATAGTTAGCACTATTAGATAGTGAAGAACTTCTAACATTTTCATTTCTAATGCTTCTTAAAATTCCAGTTATTAGATAAACCATTCCTACCGCAATAACTACAAAAAAGAGCAATTCAAAAAATGGATCTATTGAATCATCTTCATCATAATGGGTATGACTACTACTACTGCTAGAGCCACCCCATCCAGAACCACTACTCCAATCACGACTACTTCCCCAATCGGAGCTACTTCCCCAATCAGAGCTACTGCCCCAATCAGAGCTACCACCCCAATCGGAACTTCCACCCCAATCAGAACCACCATAATCGCTATCCCATCCAGAATCAGCATATACTGGTGCTACTGAAAAAGAAAATAATGCTAATATAGAACAAATAACCAACCAAACTTTTTTCATATAAAACCTCTTTATTCAAAACTTTCTATATAATAATCAAACTCATCTAAATCAAAGATTCTTCCACAATTTGGACAAATACCATTATTATTAACATCAATACTAGTACCACATCCTAAACATCTATAAACACCATTATTACTATTTATAATCTTCTTTTGAAATAATACTTTATGAATTACAGTACTTCTATCAGTATTACTACCACTAACTATTTTTCCATTAGAATCAAGATTATATTTACAATATCGACAAGTAACTAAACAAGCAATTTTATAATAGTCTATGCTAACATCTATATCTTTTATTTCTGTACTAACATTAACTTGATCAAAAATTAATCTTTCGCCATTTGCTTTAGCACTATCACTCATATTCTTAAATTTATTAATAATCTCTTTATTAGCAAAATGAGAAACTTCATCTATCTCATCTAAAGTAACAGCATTATATAATTTTTTAACCATATTATTAGCTTTACTAACAAAAATACTACTATTAAAATTATTATCTTTTTTAGTTAACTCCTCGATTGTCATATATCCTCCTAATTATTAACTTTTTGTCTAATCATCTCGGTATTCATATCAATCTTTTCCATACGATATCCATTATCTTTACAATATCTAATTATTTTTCTTAAAGCATCTCTAGTATATGGCTTAATATCATGCATTAATATCATATTAGCTCTATCTCTTCTTAAATTATTAACAACATTAGCATATACTTGATTAGGATCTCTAGTCTCTCCTGCATCACCACTACTAATATTCCAATCGTAATATCTATATCCACGATTTAATACTTCATTAGTAATTCTACTCATAATACCAACAGAATACCTTCTACTAATTGTATTACTAGAACCACCTGGAAAACGAATAATCTTAGATTCAACACCAGTTATTCTTTTAACTCTATCACTTACATTACCTAAATCATTAAAGAAAGATTGATCAGATGCATATACTACTTGATAATTATGAGAAGAAGTATGAAGAGCAACTGTATGTCCCTCATCAAATTCTCTTTTAATTAATTCATCTGGCCCTTTACTAGTAACAAAGAATGTAGCTTTAACTCCCTCTTCTTTTAAAATATCCAATATAACATCAGTAGTACCACTTTGTGGTCCATCATCAAAAGTTAAATATACTACTCCATTCTTACTCTTTTCACTAATAAAAACCTTTCTCTCTAAAGAAGCATCATTACCTTCTTTATCACTAACACTATATTTAATAAAATAAGTACCACTCTTTTTAGTATCAACATTACTATCTACTTTAACATTATCACTAATATCACCATCACAATTATCAACTACTTTAACAGAAGGATCATTTATATCTTCTCCTACATATCCATATAAAACATCACTACCATTAAAAGTCATCTCTGGCTTTACAACATCTTTTTCAATAATTTTTCTCTTAACTTCAGTACTATTACCAGACTTATCTTTTACTCTATAAATTATCATATCATCGTATAATTTAATTTTTACTTTATCACTTAAATCTCCATCTACATTATCATGAGCTTTTACTTTCACCTTTTCATACTTAGTATCAGGACAAATATAAATATCATCACTACTAACTTCGATCACAGGTCTCTCTAAATCTTCTACTATTACTACTCTCTCCACATAAACATTATTAATCTTATATTTAATAGTATAAGTACCTAATTTACTAGTATTAACTTTACCAATAATTTTAACATCCTCAGTAACATCATCATTTAAATAAGTAGCACTATATCCATTCTCAACATACTTATCTTTGTAATTTAAATAGACAACACTACTACCATCTAAAGTAATAATAGGATAAGCATAATATCTATATAAAGATACTCCAACAAGTAACATTATAAATACTATAAATATAATAATATAATAATATTTCTTAATAACTCCCATAATCTCACCTAATCATATTATAGCATACTTTTAAAGTAAAAAAACATGTAACTAATACATGTTTTATCCTTTTATTTTTAATTTACTAAATATAGTATCCTTACTACTCTTTAAAAAATCTTTATTCATAAGTATAGAATAAATAACTACTACCACCAAATTAATAATATCTAAATAAAAATTTCTTTGATAATAAATAATTATACTAAATGTAAATATAATAATAGTCTTTATTAATAGACCATCTTCAAATTTAATATTAATATATTTCTTTAAATCAATATGTCTATATACCATCATAGCAAAATATGAAATTGCTGTTGAAAGAGCTGCTGCATAAAGACCAATATATTTGACAAATACTACATTTATTAAAATATTAATTACCGCTCCAATTACACTAGTTAAAGCAACTTGTCCTGTTAACTTCTTAGCAATATATACTGCGCTATATAAACAAATAACTACATTAAATACAGTACCTAATACAAGTATTGGAATATAATAAAATGCTTCATCAAACTTAATATTAACAAGTAATGGGAATACAAATGGCATACAAGCAATCATTCCTACTCCTAGACAAGTAAACAATTTAGTAATTGTATTACATATATCAGAAAAGAACTCATCTCTATCAGGAGCATTTATATGTAAAGCAGCACTCTCACTCCAACTTAAATTAAATATACCCAGTAAACTATTTAATATAGTTGGAAATTTATTACTAACAGCATACAATCCATTAGCAGCAGTACCAAGTACTACAGAAATAATAGTTCTATCACTAACATTAACTATCCACCAACTTACTCCATTAGGAATAAGAGGTATAGAATACTTATTCATCTCTTTAATTAACTTCTTATTAATTAATTTAAAATTAATCATACTATATAATTTCAATCTAATAAATAAATATAATGAACATATTCCATTAGCCAAAGCCATAGAAATAATCATTCCATCACTACCCATATGACAGAATACAATCAAGAATATATTAGAAAGAATAGTAGTAATACCTGTTAGAATACAACTAATAGCATAATCAACAGTCTTACCAAAACCTCTAGCTACTTGTAAAAAATTACCACTACAAGTACATACAATAATATCTATTAATATTAGCCATCTATAAGGTACATTAATAAAACAAGTAACAATTATATATAAAATACTAAATATAGTAAGACCCAGTCCCAATACAAAGAAATTATTACTAATCAATTTCTTCGTCTCTTTAGTATTACTTCTAGCATCAACTAAGTATCTAAAAATACTCATCTCTAACTCTAAAGTAATAATAGGTACAAGTAAAGTTACATAAGTTTGAATTAAATCAACTACACCATATTGCTTAGTAGTTAAATATCCAGTATAAAGTGGAAGTAAAAAGAAAGAAATAAGTTGAGTACATACTCTACCAATAAAAATAATAATAGTGTTTTTAGCAAGTTGTTTTTTCTTATTCATACTTTCCACCTCCAAACTTATTATAAATAAAATAGTATAAATAAATACCAATAAATGAACCAATACTATCAATAATTACATCAAGAAATTCCCCACTTCTACCAGAAACAAACAATTGATGTATCTCATCACTACAAGCATACAAAAAACAAAATATAATAGAAATAATAAGTGCTTTTAAATCTACTAATCTATATTCTTTAATTAAACTAATAGAAAGTACTCCAAGTACTAAATAAACAATAATATGAGCACTCTTCCTAACTGGAACAACATACTTATCTACTATAATTTCTTTTTCTTTATCACTTAATTTCTTATTAGTAATAGTTTGATAAAATTTAATAATCATCCCATCAGACTTAGTACTAGATTTATTACCATTATCTTGAGAAAAACTAAATATTAGAATCATACAACATAATAGTAATATTATTTTAATAATCTTTTTTATCATAAACACCCAAAAGGCACTATTACTTAGTACCTTCTTTTATCTTTCTAGATGCTACTGCATTATATGCTTCTTCGACATCATTAAAATAAATTGTTTCATCATGTAACTTTTCATATGTCTCATTACCTTTTCCAAGTATTAAAACCATATCACCAGCATCAGCCATATTAATAGCTTTATTAATAGCTTCTCTTCTATCAATTACAATTTCATAATTATTATAACTATCTTTAATATCAGCAATTATATCTTCACATATTTTTTGTGGATCTTCACTTCTAGGATCTTCATAAGTAAATATAGCATGAGTTGCGTTTTTAACAACTACTTCTCCTACTTTAGGTCTTTTTAAATAATCTCTCTCTCCAGCTTGTCCAATAACAACAATACTTCTCTTAATATCTAAAGTATGAACAAATTCAAGTAATTTAGTAATACCATTAGGAGTATGAGCATAATCTACCATAACATAGTAAGGAGTATCAGTATTTAAAACAACTAATCTACCATCAATACTAATATTTTTAATTTTACTTAATATACTTTCTAAACTAAATCCTAAGGCAAGAGCTGATAACATACCAGCTGCTAAATTATATACATTAAAATCTCCTAGTAATGGACTCTCTACATTGAATTCATTACCTTTATATTTAAATACAATATCAGTCTTAGTAGGAAATAATTTAAAACTAACTATTTGTAAATCAGCATCTTCCTTCATACCATAAGATAGTACATTCGCAACACAATTACTCTTAACAGTTTCATAATATTCATCATCACAATTTAATATACTGAATCCATCTTCTTTTGTTTGTTTAAATAACATCATCTTACATTCTAAGTAGTTTTCAAAACTACCATGTATATTTAAATGTTCAGAAGTAATATTAGTATAAACAGACAAATCATATTTAACAGTTTGTAATCTTCCTCTAAAGAAAGCCTCACTACTAGCTTCAGTAGATGCATACTTACAACCAAATTTAACAAATTCATCTAAATAAGCATACAATTTATCAGCATCAGGAGTAGTATTAGGATTATCTCCAGAAAAAGCAGCACAGCTTCTACCATTAGTACCAATATAACCACAAATATCACTACCAATTAATGTTTGAATAATAGTAGCCGTACTAGTCTTACCATCAGTACCAGTGACACCTATCATCTTTAACTTTTGATCTGGATAATCATAAAATTTCTGACATAAATAAGGAAGTTCTCTATTAGTATCAGGTACTTTTATAGTAGGAACATCCTTCTTACCAACATTCTTACTAATTACTAAAGCACTAGCTCCTCTTTTAATCGCATCATCTATATAATCATGTCTATCAGCAGTAACACCCATAGTACAAACAAATAAATCTCCCTTTTCTACTTCTTTTGAATTAATTTTTATTCCCTTAATATCTACATCACAGTCTTCTCCAACTGCAGGATATAATTCATATAATTTTTTCATATAATATCACCTACAACCATTATAGAATAAATATTTAAAAAGATAAAGAAGCAAAAAAGAAGTTGACACACCAAGCAAACTAAATCTGTCTAATTGCTTGATATATAAAGAAAATTAAGCTAAAATGGTTATGGTGATAATATGAAATCAATAATATTTGGAGCAGGATCAGATTTAGGAGTACATATTGATGGAGCCCACCTTGGTCCAACTCAGTTAATAAATGACTTACAAAGTTTCTATAAAGGAGAAGTACAAAGTTTTACTCAAGATGAAGCAATAATTAAAAGTAGAAACTTATCAGATAGAAGAAAAAATGAATATGAAATAGATAAGTTTAATACTACTCTATATAATGCTATGGTAGAAAAAATAAAACAAGAATATTTTCCAATCTTAATTGGTGGAGATCATTCAGTTGCTGTAGCATCAGCATTAGCATCAACAGAAGTACATAAAGATTTAGGAATAATTTGGATAGATGCCCATACTGATTACAATACATTTGAAACAACTATCACAGGAAATATTCATGGTCTACCTCTAGCAGCAATCACAGGATATAAATGTCCAGAATTAAGATATTTCCATGAAGGAAACATCATTCAACCAGCAAAAACAGTAATAGTTGGTGCAAGAAGTATTGATAAAGCTGAAAAAGAAAATATTAAATATTCTGGAGTAACAGTCTTCACAACAGAAGATATCAAAGAACAAGGTGTTGAAGCTATTATGGAACAAGCTTATGCTATTGCTGGAAGAAAAACCATGGGTATTCACATTAGTTATGACTTAGACATAATTGATCCAGACATTGCACCAGGTGTATCAGTACCAGAATTTGATGGAATCACTGAAGAAGAAGCAATGCAAATAAGTGCATATATCGGAAATCATATGAAAGAAGTTGTTTCATTTGACCTTGTAGAATTCAATCCATTAAGAGATATTAATAGAAAAACAGAACAAATAGCTGTAAACATATTAGCTCAAATGGTAACAGCAATTAATAAAAAAAGTGAATACGATAATAAAATTATTTATTAAAAAATAAAAGGCAACTACTTGCCTTTTTTTATTGGTCTTTTTAAATAACCTAAATATTTAATATCTTCATAATCACTCATATTTTTCTCATGCATTAAAAATTCTATATATTGATCAATACTATAACCACTATCCATATTATAATCTTGATAATATAAACCATTTCTATAACTCATAGTAAATCCATCTAAATAATATCTTAATTTATCCTCATCAAGTTTTATAAAACCATTTTTAAGTAATTCAGAACTAACGCTTTTTCTCTCTTCATCTATTTCCATAAAAGCACCAGGAAGTACTCCACAACAATATGGAATATTAATTCTTTCTAACAGACCTTGTCTCTTCATAAAAAATTGCTTATATGTTAAATCTACTAAATAATAATTATGATCTACATATATTATATTAAAGTAATGATACCCATCTCCCCTAAATAAAGCAAGTCGCTGATCATACCCTGGTTCTATATTAATTAGATAATTATTAATACCCATACCATCACAAATATCTTTAATAATTCTAGAACTTTCTTCACAAGTACCACTTAAATCAATATCATCAATATTAACTAAATGATTAATATCCATACTATGCATAACTTCAATATTTTTTCTTCCTAAATTAACAATATTTGAAACTACACTATCTCCATTACTTTTATTAATAGATACATCTGTAATATATGATTTAACTTTTTTCTCAGTCTCAATTGCTTCATCTAGTAAAAAGCTAAATAGTTTATCCATCTTATCATCATGATAATACTCTGGACTAACTTCTTCTAAGAATAAATATATTTTTCTTAATACCTCATCTTCATTACTAGAATTAATACTTTTACATAGTTCTTCTAAATAATTATAATATTCTAAAGTCTTATCAGATAATGCCATATCCATCACCGATTGCATATTATAACAAAAAAAGAATAGTTTTTCAACTATCCTAGAAATTTCTATCTCTTAAGAATGAAGGTACTTCATAATCTACTCCTCCATTTGAAGTATCATCATCACTACCATCTTCTCTTAATATTTCAGTTGTTCTTTGTGGTGCATTATAATCAACATAATCAGCTTCTTTAGCATCACTTCTTCTATTACCAAAAATTGTTTCAGAAGTAATAGGCATTTCTTTTTTCTTTCCTTTATCGAAACCAGTTGCGATAACTGTAACAATTACTTCATCATTTAAATTCTCATTAATAACAGAACCAAAAATTGTATTAATATCAGTATTTGATGCTGCTCTTACAACTTCTGCTGCTTGTTCAGCTTCAAATAATGTTAAATTAACACCACCTGTGATATTGATAATTGCATCTGTTGCTCCATCAATTGATTGTTCAAGAAGCGGACTAGATACTGCTTGCTTAGCAGCTTCAATTGCTCTATCTTCTCCCATTCCAATACCAATACCAATGATTGCTCTACCAGAACCTTCCATTACAGCTCTAACATCTGCAAAGTCAAGGTTAACAAGTCCAACAACAGCAATTAAATCAGAAATACTTTGAACACCACGACGAAGTACATTATCTACTTCTTTAAATGCTTCAAGCATTGGTGTAGTCTTATCAATTATTTCTCTTAATCTATCATTTGGAATAACTATTAATGTATCAACATGTTTCTTTAATTCTTCAATACCAGCTAAAGCGTTTTCCATTCTTCTCTTTCCTTCAAATGAGAATGGCTTAGTAACGATAGCTACTGTCAATGCTCCAAGTCCTTGAGCAATTTCTGCCACGATTGGTGCAGCACCTGTACCAGTACCTCCACCCATTCCAGCAGTAATAAATATCATATCTGCTCCAGCTAAAGCATCTTCTATTTCTTTTTTTGATTCTAATGCTGACTCTTTACCAATTTCAGGTCTTCCTCCAGCTCCTAATCCATCAGTAAGATTAGCTCCTATTTGTATTTTAATATCAGCTTTTGAAGTATTTAAAACTTGTAAATCTGTATTAGCAGCAATAAATTCAACACCTTTAACTCCCGATTCAATCATTCGGTTAATTGCGTTTCCTCCACCGCCACCTAATCCGATAACTTTAATCTTCGCTAACTGATCCATTTCTAAAGCACCTAACATACCTCTTCCTCCTTAATTATCGAAAAAGTGACTAAACACTTTACTAATCATATTGTTATTATGTGTAGAATCCTTATCCGTACTAGTCATTTTAGTAACATCTTCTTTGTTTACCATGTTATATGATTTCCCTCTTAATGAAAGTTTATCATCAAAGTATTGAATAATACCATAAGCTGATGAAAATTTATTATGTCTAATTCCCATAGTCTTAATTTCAGCTACTTTTGCAATAAACCCAAATTCATCATCTACAACATTCTGAAACCCAGCTAATTCGCTAAGGCCACCTGTAATTATTATATAACGTATTTCCCTATTTGTTAAGTTTTTTATCTCATTTTTAGCAAGTTTTAAGATTTCTCTAGTACGTGCTTCAACCACTTTAGAAATACCAACTTGACTAATATCTTTAACCTCTCCATCACCATTAGTAATATGCATAACTTCATCTTCATCAGCATAACTAGCTTTACTAACAGCAAACTCCTCTTTTAACTTTCTCGCATCATGATTACTAATCTTAAAAATATAAGAAATATCTTTATCTACATTATAACTACCAACAGGAATAATACCATTCTTAATCTGAATACCTTTATTAAAAACAGAAACATTAGTAGTCTCTTCTCCAATATTAATAATTGCTCCTACTGCATTATCCAAACTCTTCTTTTTAACACTGTAATAATCTCCAGTACTAGTATAAGCAATATCAACAGCTTCAATTCCTGCTAATTTTAATACTTCAAGTACTCTATATAAAGGTTCTTTTAAAACAGTACTAATAACAACTCTACTCTTTAATTTAGCACCCTTCATACCTTTAGGATCACTAACTTCTTTTTTCTTATCTATATGAAAATTAATAGGAGTAACAGTAACTAATTCTTCTTCCTTAAATTCTTTTCCTTTTAAAGCAGCAAGTAAACAGTTACTAACATCAGCTCCAACTATTTCATTATAATCAATAACATCAACTTCACCAGTACAAATAGTCATATGACAATCCCTAGGACTAACACAAACTATTGCCTTAGTAACATTAAAATCTAACATATCATTTATTTGACTAATAGCTGAATTAACACTACGCACAGCTAACTTAGTATCAATAATTTCCCCATTTTTAATACCGTTAGATTCACGACTAATAGAAGCTAATACTTCATATTTATCTGAAACTTTCTCACATACTACTACTTTTACACTATCAGTACCAAGTTCAATACCAGTATAAATATTTCCCATAGTATCCTCTCCTATCTTCAATCTTTATTATACTATATTTTTATTTTATTGAAAAGACTATTTATTATATTCATATATTGAAAAATCTAAAACTTCCCCAGTCTTTTTATAATGCTTAATAATATATAAATACCCATCTCTATCTAATTGAGAAGTATGATTTTTTATTCTTTTTCCTGTACCATTATTAATTAATATTTTCTTATCTTTATTCTCCTTTAATAGTTTAATTATCTTTTCACTACTATGATATCCCAAATTACCATGATTTACTAAATCTAAATAACCAATTTTCTGATCATTAATTACTCTATATAAATATGCTGTATCATCATAAAGAATAGTATTAGAATCAACATATTTATTAACAGTAGTAATATATTTAATACCAATACTAGGATAATACTTATAATTAAAATTCTTAAAATCATTAGGGAATTTACCTAAGTCATTATTAAATCTATTAAAAGTAGTAATACTAACTACACCAATAAATAAACAAGTAAAAATAAATTTATTATTAATCCTATTAAACTCATAATTACTAATAATTAATAAAGTAAAATAAAATAATACATAATAAAAATGTAATATATCAAATGTAGGAATAAATATACTATAACAAATTAATATATATAAATTATTAATAGTAAAGCCTTTCTTTTTACATATAATTAAACTAAATATTAATACAATTATAAATAGAGTAATACTAATTATATTATAATTTTTAGCATTACCAGAAAAATCAATTAATCCTAAAAAGCATTGATCTATAAAATTATATAAATTACCACATATTACTAAATATAATAAACAAATAATATTAGGAATAATAAAACCTATTATTCTTTTTTTTATATTAATATCTTTAATCTTAATTAGCCAAGGAATTAAAAGTAATATACCAACACTTTGTTTTGTTAAAAAACTAAGTCCAACAATTATTCCAATTAATAAATCTTTATGCTTTATTTTACTATTTTCTAAATACAAAATTAAAATTAATAGCATAGATAGAAATGTATTATAAGTAGGATATATACAATTAAAGAATACTATTACTACTAAAAGTAAATATAAACCTCTATCTTTATACATTTTAATTGCTAAATAAAAAGCAAGAGTCATAAATAAACTATGTAATATTACAAAGCTTAAATAATTTTTAAATACAAATAATGGTAAACTCATAAGTATTGGATAAAACGGAGGAACAACCATATTAAAATCATTATATGGTATTTCTCCCATTCTAATAGCTAAACTAAATCCATAGTTCCAAATTTCATCCATATTATTATGAACTAAAAACATATTAACCAAAATTATAAATATAAAAAGAAATATATAGGGAATTATCTTTTTCAATTTCTTCATCTTATCACTCCTTATAATAAATATTAAAACCTTCTACTTTATCAACAAATTTACTATTATCAATAATATACTCACATAACTCCATATCAAATTGAGATCTAGTAATAGCTGTATCTAATCCTTTATCTAAATCTTTTTTTACTAAATTATAAAAATTATAATCTAAGAAAACATATGTATCATGTAAATTATTAAATCTATCTTTCATTTTATTAAAACCATCATATCCATAATTACCACGATGAACTATAGTAAAATAATCCATTTTCTTATCTAAAACAATACTATAATATGATCCTTTTTCAGAAAAAATAATTATCTTATCATATTCATTCATTTTATTAATGATTTTCTTATTAGATATAAAACTACTACCCTCACCAAATGTCATATCAAAATGATTAAATGGTGATTTCTTCATTTCTTCATATAATGGATATCTAACAAAAACATTGAGTATAACTAACAAACAAATAAGAATATATGGTACATATTTTAATTTAATTTTATCATTATATAAATAAATAATAGATACTATAAAAATACTAAATAGATAAGTATAATGACTAATATCACATATTGGATAAATAAAAGCAAAACTACCTAATACATAATAAAGTAATATTTCTTTTTTATTCTTAATAGTCAATATAATAGTAATAATTAAAGTAATAATAGATAAAATAATATAACTATTAAAAGGAAGAGTATTTTTACTATTAAAATCAAATAAACCTAGAATAGTTAAATCTATAAATTGATATAAAGAATTAGTAATTAGTAAATAAATAATAAATAATAATATAGGTATAAAACAACCAGCTAATCTTTTAAGAATCTTTTTAATATTTCTAATTCCAATAAAACTAAAAAACAAAATACTTAGTCCAATACTATGCTTAGTAAGTATTAATAAACCTAATATAAATCCTATTAAATAATCATTCTTATTATTCTTTTCCAAATACATCAAAATAATAATAAACATTAAACATAAACTATTATAAGTAGGAATAAAGGCCTTAAATAAAAATAAACATAAAGATAATAAAAATACTATTTTATTATTCCCAATTAACTTATCTAAAAAATAATACATAATAACATAACTAATAATAAATTCTAATATAAATATAAATAAATTATCTTTAATAAATAATCCTATACTAAATAAAAATATAAATAATGGTGTTGTTACTAAAGTATAATCTCTATATGGTAACTGACCAAGAGTCAAAGCATGACTCATACCATATTCCCATATAGTATCATAAGAATATTCAGAGTATATTAAAAAATAATTAATAAAACATAAAAATATAAAAAATAATATATATTTATAATTTTTCTTTAAAAATTTCATATTCTACTCCTTATAATAAACATAAAAATACTTAGTTTCTTCTACTAACTTAC
>CAMOYT010000017.1 GCA_946630315.1 uncultured Bacillota bacterium
AAACTAGCACTACAACTTATATGCATATAACTCTCCTCCTATTATAATAATTATACTACAAAATAAAAAAAATAATGGCTTAAACCATTATTTTTCTATTATAAATTTATCTAAAAAGTACATAATACCGTATCCAAAGAAAAATGCTACTATTAAACCAATTACATATAAGAAAGCAGTAACTATCTCCCTAGTAATTATAAAATATATGAATAATACTATTGCTACTGCAGCAGCTGCCCATAAAAATACATTAATAATAGTACCTATAAGAGAAGTATTATCATCACCAAATCCAAATGGTGTATAAGTATCATCACCATATTCTTCTACTTCTTTATTAATTTCTTCTCTCATTTTTTCATAAGAAGCACTATAACTTTTTTTCTTTTTAGGTTTATCAATTACTGCATCTACTTCTGGTTCTTCTACTTCAATATCTGCTTCTTCAGGTTGTACTTGTTTAAACGCTTCATAATCATCATATTCTTGATCATAATCTCTAGCAAAATCAGCATCAAAATCATAATCATCATAATTTTCTAATTTAATCTTACTCATACGCATCCCCTCAAATTTGGCTATATTATATCATATAATAGCAAAAAAGAAAAGTATTTTCTTACTTTTCTTCTCCACCAACCAATGATTGGTAATAATTATAAGTAGCTTCAGCTTGACTCTTATTCTCAGAAAGAAGTTTCTCCCCATCTTTATTTAACTTAGCTAAAGAGCGATATCTATCTTCACCTTGAATAAATTCATCAAACTTAGTAAAGTCTGCTTTACTATCAACTTTAAATTCTCCACTCTCAGGATTGAAATGGAATAATGGGAAATAACCAGACTCAGTAGCGGCCTTTTCTTCATTAATACTATTCTTCATTCCTTTAAGTATTCCTTGAGCAATACATGGAGCATAAGCAATAATAATACTTGGTCCATCATAAGCCTCTGCTTCACTCATAACTTTGATTGCTTGCATTGGATTAGCTCCAAGTGAAATTGTACCAACATATACATGTGGATAAGTAAGAGCAATCTTAGCCAAGTTCTTTTTAGCAGTAACTTTTCCAGATGCAGCAAATTTAGCAACAGCACCAGTATGTGTAGACTTAGATGCTTGTCCACCTGTATTAGAATATACCTCAGTATCAAGTACTAATATATTTACATTTTCTTTATTAGCTAAAACGTGATCTATTCCATTGTATCCTATATCATATGCCCAACCATCTCCACCAATCATCCAAACAGATTTTGGCATAATGAAATCTTTTAATTTCTTAAGTCTTGGAACATTAGTATTATCAACAATTTCCATTAATGCTTTAGCTGTATCAACATTTAAATTATCACAATAAGCTTTATAAATTGCTTTTTCACTCTTCTTAACTTCTCCAATATTATCCATAATTAGAGTTTTAATTTGATTCTTAATTGCCAAATCAGCAACTCTCATACCAAATCCAAATTCAGCATTATCCTCAAATAAAGAGTTAGCCCATGGAATTGAGTATGGCATAGATGGAGTACTAGCTCCATAAATAGAAGAACATCCAGTTGCATTAGCAACAATCATTCTTTCCCCGAATAATTGAGTTAACAATTTTAAGTAAGGAGTCTCTCCACATCCTGCACAAGCTCCTGGAAATTCAAATTTAGGCTTAACAAATTGACTACCTTTAATTGTAGTTTTAGGCATAACATCCTTTTTCTCACTTACTTCATTGAATAAGTATTTAGCCTCTTTATCCTTATTATCAGCATAAAGTTCTTCTTTCATCTTCATAACTAAGGCTTTAGCACCAGCTTTTCCAGGACATACTTCACTACATAATCCACAACCTGTACAGTCTTGAATACTAACACCAATTGTAAATTTATAATCTTTATCTTTAATATTAGCATCACTTAAATTTCTAGTAACAACATCTGGTGCATCCATTGTCTCTTTTTCATCTAATAAGAAAGGTCTAACAACAGCATGTGGACAAACTAAACTACACATATTACAGTTAATACAATTTTCACTGCAATAGCTTGGAGCCATATCACTATTATCTCTCTTATCTAATTTAGAAGTTCCAGCTTCAAATTCACCATTAGCAATACTAACAAACTTACTAACAGGAAGACTATCTCCCTCCATAGAATCAATTACTTCGAATAAACTTCTTTTAGCATTAAACTCTTCAACAAAGTCAACATAAGGAACTTTTACAGGTACTAAACTACCAGTACAAGCATCCATAGCTTTAATATTCTTCTCAGCAATATTTCCACCTTTATTAGCAAACTTAATTTTTAAATTCTCTTTAATCTTATCAATTACAAAGTTAAAATCAACAATCTTTCCTAATTTAAATATTAATGTTTCCATAATAGCACTAATCTTTCCAGGAAGACCAGCTTCTCTAGCAATCTTATCAGCATCTACAATAAACATCTTTATATTTCTACTTTGTAATATCTTTTTATCATGATTAGTCATCATAGCAAGTACTTCGTCTCCACTCTTACTAGTGTTAATAACAAAAGTACCTTTATTTTTAATCTTATCTAACATCTTTAATCTTCTTAAATAAGAATCCTTAGTACAAATAACTAAACTAGCTTCTTCAACATAATAAGTACTATGAATATCATGTTTAGAAAAACGTAAATTAGAAATAGTTACTCCACCACTCTTTTTAGAGTCATATTGGAAATAACCTTGTACATTAGCATTAGTATATGTACCAGTGATCTTCATTATATCTTTTGAAGCTGATACCATACCATCACTACCATAACCATATATTAAGAATTCTATATTATGATTTGGCAATTTAAAATTCTCATCATATGCAATACTAAGATTAGTAACATCATCATTAATACCTAAAGTAAAATTAGTATGCATCTCACGAGTATCCATTGTATCAAATAAACCTTTAATCATAGCAGGAGTTGTATTTTTAGAAGATAATCCATATCTACCACCAAATACTGTTACTCTAGCATCCATCTCTTTAATAGTTTTAATAACATCTAAATATAATGGTTCTCCACTACTTCCAGCTTCTTTAGTACGATCAAGTACAGCAATCTTTTTAACTGTCTTAGGAAGAGCTTTTAAGAAATATTTAGTACTAAATGGTCTATATAAATGTACTTCTACAAGTCCAACCGCTTCTCCTTTATTAACTAAATACTCAACAGTTTCTCTTATAGTTTCACATACTGATCCCATTGCAACAATTACTTTATTAGCATTCTTACTACCATAATAATTAAATGGTTGATAATGCTTTCCAGTAATTCTATTAATCTCTTCCATATAGTCATTAACTATATCTGGAACTTTATCATAATAAGTGTTTCTAACTTCACTTGCTTGGAAATAAACATCTTCATTTTGAGCAGTACCTCTAATACTTGGTTTATTAGGATTCATTGCTCTATCTCTAAAATCATTTAATGCTTTTTTATCTATTAATTTACCTAATTTATCAGTATCTATTACTTCTACTTTTTGTAATTCATGACTTGTTCTAAATCCATCAAAGAAATTTACAAAAGGTACACTTCCCTTAATAGCACTTAAATGAGCAACTCCAGTTAAATCCATTACTTGTTGAACTGAAGAAGATGCAAGCATAGCAAATCCAGTTTGTCTAGTTGCATAAATATCTTGATGATCTCCAAAAATTGATAATGCATGAGTAGCTAAACTTCTAGCTGCTACATTAATTACACATGGAAGTAATTCACCTGCTATTTTATACATATTTGGAATCATTAATAAAAGTCCTTGTGATGCAGTATATGTTGTAGTTAAAGCTCCTGCTTGAAGTGAACCATGTACCATACCAGCAGCACCAGCTTCACTTTCCATCTCCACTACTTTTACTGGTGTTCCAAAATAATTTTTCTTACCTTCACTACTCCATTTATCAGTAACTTCTGCCATTGGTGAAGCTGGAGTAATTGGATATATACCAGCTACTTCAGTAAAATTATATGACACATAAGCAGCTGCTTCATTACCATCCATTATTTTTTTCATATTGATATATCCTCCTTATTATCTACATAATCATTATATCATAATTTATAAAAAAATCACTTTAATGTAGTGACTTTTTATTTCATAACTAAGTTTTCTATAGAAATATCTTCTTCTGTTATAGTCTTTAATACTTTCTTTTGTTTCTTATCTTTAGTATTAGCAGCGTGTTTAACAATACTCTTTTCATAAATATTACGTATAAATCTTGCATTACCAAAGTTTTCCATATCTTTATTGTCTTGAATAATCTTTCTTAGTTTATTATATGCAGCTTCTTCAACTTCAAATCCTGCTTTCTTCATCATTCCTTCAAAGATTTTAACTAATTCATCTTCAGTATAATCATCAAACTCAAAAGTATAACCAATACGAGAAACAATACCAGAATTTGAATCTAAGAAGTCTTGCATCTCTTTTGTATATCCAGCAAATATAACTACTAAGTTATCTCTATAATCTTCCATAGCTTTAATTAAAGTAGCAATAGCCTCATCATTATAAGTACTTTGATTACCTTTACTAGCTAAAGCATAAGCTTCATCTATAAATAGTATTCCTCCTAAAGCTCTTTCTATCACACTCATAGTCTTTGGAGCAGTTTGTCCTACATATTCAGCAACTAAATCTTTAACACTAACTTCAATCAACTTATTTTGTTTTATATAACCAAGATTATATAAAATATCAACAATAAGTCTAGCTACAGTAGTTTTACCAGTACCAGGATTACCTAAGAATACCATATGTAAGTTTACACTATTAAGTTTTAAATCTTTATTTTTTTCTTGAAGATTCATATAATCTACTAATTCATGTAATGTTTTCTTAACTTTTTCAAGTCCAACTAGTTCATTTAAAGCACTAAATATTTCATCAATACTCTTTTTCTCATTAAGCTTAGGAACTTTATTATTAAGTAATAACTCTCTACATATTTTATCTCTATAAGTAGGATAATCCTCTTCTCTTTTACCATATGTTTCAGTAATATAATCAAGTATTTCTAATTTAAACTTATCATCATACTTTCCTTCTTTATCAACACTATTAAGTATTTCTTGATAAACATCTTGTACATCTAATTCTAATTCTTCTAAAACAAATGGAAAAGCAGTTCCTCTAAGTTCTTCATCAGCTTCAAAAAAATAATCTATTTCTTTCTTAGTACCCTCAACAAAAACACTTTTCTTCTCTAAAACAATTTCTTCAAGCATATGAAAGAATCTTTTTTGATAAACACTTTCTTTTAATTCTAAGCCTTTAATATCTTTTAAAATAATAATAGAATTACTATCTATACTTTTCTTAACTTCATCTAAATCATCCATTTCATAAAAAGATAATTTTAAACTATTTTTAGATCCTACATAATTATATTTACCAATAGCGCTCTCAAGTAATTTCTCTAATTTTTCTTTAGTCTCTCTATTATCAGTTTGTATTAAGAAATTAAAATTTAAATATAAACTATCTTTATCTTCACTATATTTTTTCATATAAAGTATAGTCTTTTTTAATAATTCTTTAGACTCATCAGTAATAGGTAAATTATCAATATCTTCTTCTTTAAAATCATCTTCTATTACTCTTGCTTCATTACTAGTTAAACTTTCTTCAAAAAAGTCCTTATATACATCACTTAAATTATATGTATTCATTCCATCACCTCTAAAACAAGCCGACGAAAATCGGCGGCTTATTATTTTTCTATATTATCCATATTGATTTCTAACATCTTACTCTTTAATTCTTTTTCAATTTCTTGTAATTCTTTCTCAGCTTCTTGACGTTGTACTCGACCATTCTTATGGATTTCAATTACAGAATCTAAAGTTTCTATAATATCTTTGTTTGTCTTCTTTAAAGTTTCAATATCAATAATAGCTCTTTCGCTCTCTTTAGCAATATCTATAGAACCTTGCTTTAAAGTTTCACTATTCTTCTTTAACATATCATTAGTTAAATTAGATACAGCTTGTTGATTTTTTAAAGCATTTTTAGCATTAGTAATACCTAAAGCAAGTACCATTTGATTTTTCCATAATGGAATAGTATTTGTAATAGAACTTTGAATCTTTTCAACAAGTTCAGCTTCATTATTTTGTAATAATCTAATTTGTGGAGCCATTTGAATTGAAATAATACGTGTAGTCTTTAAATCATATAATTTCTTTTCAAATCTATTAATAGTATTTTCCATATCTTGAACTTTTTGAGCATCTAATTGTTCTCCTGACTCTTGTGCTTTCTTTTGAAGTTCTGGTAATACTTTTTCTCTTAACTCTTTAAGTTTTCTATCTCCAGCAATAATATATAATGATATTTCTTTAAAATAAGTAAGATTCTTTTCATACATAGTATCAAAAATAGCAATATCTTTTAACATTTGAATCTTATCTTTTTCTAAGTCTTTTTCAATAACATCAATATTTTTTTCAATCTTACTATATTTAGCAATAATCTTATCTATTTCTTTTTTAGCATTATAGAATAATTTAGCAAGACCATGTCTTTCTTTTCCTACATCTCCATCAAAAGATTTAATTTGAGCTACTAATTCAGCTAGTAAATCTCCAGCTGCTCCTGTATTTTTAGTTTTAACATCTTCTAGTACAGAATCAGAAAAATCTGAAATCTTAGCTTGAGAAGCAGCACCAAATTGTAATACTTGAGTAGCATCATTAACATCAATCTTCTCAACAAATTCATCAATTGCTTTCTTCTCTTCTTCACTTAATAAATCATAATTAAGTGACTTCTCAATTTGTTCTTCAGTAACTTTACTAGTACCTGTTGCTAACTCTTCTACCTTTTTATCCGCTTTTGCACTTTCTACTTTTAATTCTAAACCATTCATATTATTTATCTCCATTTCCTAAATAATCAATTAATTGATTATATATATCCATTTTTAAACTTGAAACTGTACTTGTAATAGTTTGAGGAACACCTATACCAATAGATGAAACATCATAACTACCACCTGTAATACCAGTACGGAATCCATATCTTTCCCAAGCTATTTGTTGAATATCTTTATCATCAAATGCTTCATATAATTTCTTACCATTATCTGTAAAATATGCATAACAGTGACTATTCCAAATAGTTGGTGATGGATAAAGTATTCTAACTTCATCTTTTACTTGTTTAAATCCATCAGGATTTGAATTAGCAAAATCAATTATACTTTTTTCATAATCAACAATCATTGGTTGTCCACCCATACCAGTTTTTAAATATCTTTCAAATAAATCAGCTGGTGTATTATTCATATATCCAGATTTTACATAGAATTGTTTTAATTTAGGTAAATTATTACCAATATTTTCATTAGTAACTTGACCTTCACTTAAAGTTGATAAAAGCAATCCATAATAAGTAGCACCTGGTGAAGAAGTAACAGGATCTGTACTAGCTATATTAATCTTACCATATAATTCAGTAAGACCAATATCACTCCAACTCTTACCTTCAAGAATATATTGCATTAATTTATTCATGTCACTAATATAGTAAACTCCATCTTTTTCAGTAACGATTCCTTCTTTCATTAAGGCATCTACTACTTTTTGCCAACTATAAATAACAATTGGTGTATTTAAAGTAAGACTTCCACCTTGAACACTATATCTATCAGCTTCATTCTTCTCTTTATTAGGTTGTAATTTGTAATAATCATAGAATCTTTGATCTGAAGTAAATAAAGCATCATATGTACTTACTCCATCACTATGAATAGTATAATTACCACCGCTTGCCATTTGATTAGCAATTCCTTGATTACCTAATCCTACAGCTTCACGAATTAATGGAAGAGCAACTGTCTTACCATTACTCCAGTTATCAAATACAACATTTAATTTGTATTTCTTTTTTAATATTTTTTGAACATCCTCATCTGCTAAGAAATCTTCTTTTCCTCCACCAGTTGCAACATACACAGTAGTAAGACCTCTCTCACTTATTGTACCATCAGAATTAAATAATAATTTAACACCAATGATAGCTAATACTAAAGCAACGAATATAATAATACCTATAATCTGTTTTTTATTCATGATTATTCTCCTCCTTCTTCGCATTAATCTCAGTATCATCAAAGCCATCAGCTTTCAATAATGAATCAAATACTTTCATTTCAGCATCCATATCAACCATATCAGTTTTATATAAATCAGCTAATATTTTTCTATAAGCTTTATTAATTTCACCTATCATTTTATTAGTTGATTCCACAAACTTTTTGCTTTCAGCTGAAGACAATTTTTGATTTTCTATCTCATCATATCTATCAACCAACTTAACAGTAACAGGTAAATAATAATCAAAAAAATTATTAGTCTTCTTTAATTTCTTAGGATTATTAGAAATAGTATTTATTATTTTAGTAACAGAATCATGTATATCATTTAATTCCTTTTGTAATGTCTCATCTTCAAGCATTGGAATCATATCAACAATATGCTTATTTTGCTTCTTTGCTTTTTCAAGTATTGCATAAAGACTTGGATCTGTATCCTTAAGCGTTAATTTAGGATCACTAAATACTAACTCTCCTGCTCCAAAGGCTGCAGCACCAATTAACAATGATGGAAGTATTGGTGCTGACAAAATAAGATAAGGAACAGCAAAGAAGACTCCACCAACTGCAGCTGAAGCAATTTCTTTATTTTTCACTTACTTCACCTCCAATTAGTTATATCCTCTTACTTCTGTAAAGGCATCAATTAAGCTAGTAGTACCATCAAATACTTTACCATTTGAAAGTTCTGCCATTCTCTCTAATTGACTTCTATCTGCTGAAGCAAATTGTATTGAATATATTGGAATATCTTGATTAATTCTATCATAAGTATTCTTTAAATCTTCAAACTCTCCTATATTACCTTCACCATCAGTCATAACAATTACTGATGTATTATATTTATTTCTATTTTCTGATTGTAATAATTTTAAAGCATTCTCAGTGGCTGGATATAGTGCAGTAGCACCACTAGGAATCTTATCTTTAATATTTTGAAGAAGTAAACTCATCTCACTAGAATTCTTAGCACTCCATACTTGATCATATTTTCCAGAAAAAGGTATAACTTCAACTATATCTTCATCACTAAATTGTAATAATTCATCAGCTGCTCTATCAGTTAAGATAAAGTCCATAGCATCTCTAAGTTGTTTTTCTCCTTCACCCATCATACTACCTGAATAATCAAGACAGAATACAACGTGTACAGGTTTTCTTAAAGCTGTTTGATATAACATCAAAGCTTCTTTAATAACTGCTGTAGAAGGATATTTAAGTGGAGAAATATATTTACTAGTATCTATTCCCCATTTAGGATTAAATACATTCTTATCTGCATTAGTAGTAGTACCACCATACCAAGTTCTACGTCCATTATCAGCAAGTAACTTTTGTCCTTCATCACCAAGTAAGAAAGCAACTAACTTATCATATTGTTCTTTCTTCTTTTCATTTTTTTGATCAATATAACCAATTGGGCTATCAGAAATAGCTACTCCATCAACTGGATATACAGCATACAATATCTCTTTATTTTTAGCTTCTAATTTCTTATTAATATTAATAATAGATGACTCATAAGTAAATACAGCCTCATAATCACCCTTAATAAAAGTATCTTCTAAGAAATTCTCATCTCCAGCATTTCTCTCTACTCCAGAAAAGAAATCTTTTAGCTTAGTTTTTAAAGTATCATTACCTAACATATCATTAGTTAATACTTCTGGATTACCAGCCAAAGTAGTAAGTATACCTAAGTATCCACTAGCACCACTATTAGTAGTAACTGGATTAGACATACTAAATTTCAATTTGCCATTTTTAACAGCATCAACTATATCTTTAGTATAAACTGTCTTATTAGTTAAACCTAGGCTTTCAGCTTTACTCTTCTTAATACCAAATACTATTGGATTAATACTAGTAGATTTAGTATCACTAATACTAGTCTTACTACTATCTACTGCATACATCCAAATAGAATTAGATAGCCAAACAGCATCAAACTTTTCTCCTTGATTTAATCTCTTAGTAATTTTTAAAGTATCATCATACTCAATATGAATATCAATCTTCTCTTTTTTAGCAAACTTCATAATAGCAGAATCTAATACTTCATTCTCAGAACTAGAAATAATTGAAAAAGTCTTATCTGAATAAGTATAATCATCACTATTATTATTGTTTAATGATATTGCTATTAAAACAAATGCAAATACTACAATACCAACTATCCAATATAATTTATTATCATTATTATTATTGTTCATCACTCAATCCTCCACTATTTTTAACATACTATCTAATAAATATTTTATCATTATTCATAATTTAAAACAACAAAAAACAACAATACTTGTTGTTTTATATTTCTAATAATTCTTTAATCAAATTTTTATTTTTTTCACGACAATTATCATAACTATGATCAATAAACATATCACATTTTTGTAATTCTTCTTCAGTCATTGTACTAAACCTACCATCAAAATAATGACCATCTATTATCTCATTATTATGATTAAAAGTAAGAATACTTAGCCTTCCATCTTCTACTTCTACTAAAGGAACATGATCTACTTTAAAATTTCCAATTGCATAATAAGCACATCCACCATCTATATTTAAGACATTTTGTTCTTCATCGTATAAGTATCCAGACACTTCTTTTAATGGAGTATGTCCCTTAATAACAAGATATCCCTCTTTACTTAAATCATTTTTACCAACAATAATAGGAATTAAAAATCCATCATATTCATTTTCTCTTTTCCATACGCAATCTTCTACTTCCAAATTATTATCTTTTATTTTTAAATGACAATTATCATAAACATCTTTTGGAGGTGCTGCATGTACAAGTAATATATTGTTACCATTAATTTTCTCATCAAACTCTTTATATATTTCTAACTCTCCTAAAAATGGTTTATATAAGTTATCAATCAAGCTCTCATCTTCTAAAGCATCTAATTCTGCTTCAATAACCCATCCACCATTATTCATCCAATCACACCAATGATCTATACTTCCACCAGGTTTCCTTTTTAACAGTGCTTGATACATCATTAATTCATGATTACCACCAAGATAATGAATTTTAACATTACCTTTTCCATTAATTCTCTCAATTACATCATTAAGCATTCTAAAACCATCTAATCCACGATCAATTAAATCACCATTAATATATAATTCTACATCATCAACCAAACTAACATTATCTAAATATCCCATAATAGAATCATATACTTCTCCATTACCATGCAAATCACTAACAATATACTTTCTCATATTCACCTCCTAATAATTATTCATAATCATATTTTTGTCCTAATTCTTCATCAAACAATTCTGGTTTCTTAGCAATTTCTTGAGCCATATTAACACTCTTAGCAAAATAGAAACCATCAGCAATTCTTTCATCTAGAGTAAAAGTCATGTCAACAACCCTTCTACCATCAATTTTTTTAATAGTACCAATAGTAATAATGATAGAATTAGTACCATATTCACTTAAATGATGATAGCAAGAATTAGATTTAATACTGCCTAAATTACTAAAAATAACCGTAGAATAATTAGTATCTCCATCAGTAATAGCTTTAGGATTTATACCTTTATTATCCATCCACTTAACAAAACCAACTACTAGACTAAGTAACCATTTAGGTAACTTTAAAAAGGTCTTAATCACATCATCCATACTATTATCTCCAGAATTTTTAGACTTAAATACATCTATTGCTAACTTCTTACTCATAGAAACACAAGTATCTTTAGGATCTAATTCAATATAAATCATCTTCTCCTCAGCATCATCACTCATCTTATCCTTAGCCATAAAAGCAAAAGAAGTAGTATATCTCTCATATATAGTTTTATTTTTAATAAATCTATTTAATTTATTTCTATTCATAAATACTACTCCAAAACAATATAGTATTGCATGAAAATAAGTCATTTTATACTCTAATTCACCACTCTTATTCTTCTTATCAACATACTTACATAAATCTTCTATATCAATATCAATAGTACTAGATACTTCAGCATCTACTTTCTTATCAAATATAAAAGGAAATATACCTTCAACTGCTCCACTAGGTTTAATAATCTTTGCATCTTTTCTTTTTCTACTAAACAATCCCATAAATTACTCCTTAATAAACTCTAAATATTTTTTATATACATCATCTACTACATTATCCCAATTTCTATAAACATCTCTATAACAACCATTACTAACTTTATTATACAATTCTCTATCAGTCATTAAATCATAAATCATATCACTAAACTCTCTTTTATTTTTAGCAATCATACCATTAACACCATGTACAATATCACTACTAGTTTTAGATCCATCTAAGAATATAGTAGGAACCTTTTGTGCAGCAGCCTCAATCTGTACAATAGAAGAAGCATCATATAAAGAAGGAAATAAAAACAAATCACTTCTAACATAATAATCTCTAAGTAATTCTCTATCTTTAACACTTCCACATAATATAATATTATCATTCATCTTACTAATATCTATATAATATTTTAATACTTCAAAATCTTGTCCATCACCAACAAACAACATTTTATATTTAAAATTAAGTTTTCTATAATTAAGTAATTTTAAACAATCTACTATAAAATATATATTCTTTAATTTATTAATTCTTCCTACAAATAAAAATACTTTATCTTTATCATTTAACTTATGTAATACATTAATTCTTTCTCTAGAACTCTTAGTATTTTTAACTAACTTCATCTCAGTCGCATTATTTAATACTTTAGGTAATTCTCTAACACCATAATCTTCATAATATAATTTAGCCATACCTGAATTAACCGCATAACATTGACTACACTTATCAAAAACTCTAACTATTTTCTTAGTAAGCAAATTACTAAGCCATTTCATCTTTACCGCCCTATAAAAATCTTGTTTATATTGACTATGCATAGTACCTATAATAGGTATTTTTAATTTTTTACCTATCTTTACTCCTAATTTACCAATAGTAAAAGGACTATGTATATGAATAATATCAAATTTAATTTTATTAATCTCATTCATAGCTTTTCTATCAAATAAAGGTATAGGTAGAGAATAATCTAAAAAAGGAACTTTAATACTCTTACATCTAATTACCTTATAAGGTAAACTACTATCATCATAAAACTCTTTATATTTAGGAACAATTACATAAACATTTGCTACTTCACACAATCTTCTTGCATAGTTATCAACAACCATTCCCACTCCATCCACCATTGGTGGAAAAGAATCATTAAAAAGACCAATAGTTATTTTCTTCATATAACCACCTATATCAATTATAACATAAAAAGAGGATAAGAAAAAATTACCCTCTTTGAAAGATTTGTTTAAGACTTTCTCTATTATTATCATCAACTACATATCGTAATAATTCAAAATCTCCACCACTTTTAGAAAGAAATGCAGCAAAATCTAAATCAAACACATCTAAAAACTTTTTTTGTTTAACTAAAGAAAGTGTCTCTCCAAGCTCTCTACCATCAATATTATAAATAAGATATTTCCCTCTACTTTCTCCTAAAGATAATAATAAATCTTTATTATCTCCTTCTAAATATATCTCACAATCTACACAATATATATAGTCTAACGAATATAATAAATCTAAAAAAGTAAAATTAAAATCATACTCATTAATCAACTTATTAATTCTATTTTCTAAATCCTTAATACCTCTACCATCATTTAAGAAGTTAATAGAAACAAAATACTCTTTATCAACACCCAACATAATAGCAAGCTTAGTTAATAAATTATCATAATGCTCATAATTATGAAGACTAGATCTAACCGTACCACCACTCATCATTCTTAACTGTTCAGATGGAATGTCTCTTTCTTCAAACTGAATTCCATGAACACTAGAATATACTCTTTCAGCTAGATATTCTGTTTGTGCCTCCATTATTAATCTACCAAAATTATCAGTTTGAATTCCAACTTGATTAGTTTCCCTATTTGTTTGAGCCGCATGATGTATTTCATGATATATAACCATTTCTTTTAATTCATCATCTAAACTATCTCTAACATATAAAGTATTATCTTCCGGCCATCTAACTCCCTTTGCTGAATTACCTATTTTACTGCATATAGGATCTCCTTCTTTATAAAAAACAATTTTAGAAAACCTTAATGCATTATCAAGTATTTCATCAAAATCTACACCATCAGGTATAAGTCCATTTTTATTAATATAAGAAAAATAATTAGTAAAATAATATAAAGACCTATCATCTATATCTGGCTTTTTACTTTTAATATAGTCTCTTAAATTATCCAATTAACCACCTACTTAATCCAACTAATATATTCATTTAAAGTAGTATCATGATTAAAACTAATTCTAGGTATATGATATAAATCAGTATTCTTAGTAACCTTCTTCATACCACCAATAAATGCCATCTTAAATCCGGCTTTTTTAATTATACTAGTAGAATAATCATTAAATTCATAGAATGGATAACAAAAAGCTTCAGTACCACTCAATTTATCTCTACTCTTTTTAAGATCTTCCAATAATACTTTTTCAGGAAGACACTTCAATCCACTACCTTGCCCACCAGGACATTTACCACCTACATGTAAATCATGAGTATGAGATGCAAGTTCCAAATAAGGAGATTGAAATCTATCTAAATCATACCAACCAGTGATTAGGAATAATGTTGCATTAATCTTATATTCTTCAAGTAGTGGAATAAAATTCCATGCTCTTGCTCCATCATCAATAGTAATTAAAATACTTTTCTCAGGTAATCTTATCTTACCTTCGATCCACTCTCTAAGTTCAGTAGTAGTTAAAGTAAAATAATTATTATCTTTTAAATATTGATATTCTTCTCTAATTTGCTTTTCTGGATGACATATCATCTCATTACAAGTATTATCCCCTTCTAAATATATAAAATGATTACAAGTAACAGGAATACTACTACTTTCAACATCTTTAGTATTTTCCTTTTGATAAGTACTCTCTACATTATCTTTATTAATAAAATACAATTCATTAAAATACTCTACATAATATCCTTTATCATCTTTTTTAATAATAGGTAAATCTAAACTTTTATTTAAAGTATAAATAACTTTATCATTCTTCATCAACTTAGTAGGATTCTTAGTTTTAATATTTTCATTAAATAATAAATAATTCTTATATCTTTGATCAACATTATCCTTCTTACTAGATTCTACTTTTTTATAACTAATATAATAATCAGTATCTTTAATTTTAAAATACTCAGTATTATAAGTAATATTAGTCTTTTCTAACTCTAACTTAGTATCTTTACTGACACTACCACTATCTATATATTTATCATCTTTCTTAATAAATAATTTAGTATCACCAGTAACTTTAACCACATCATTATAATGACTATTAATAGTATTAACTAACCTAGTTCTCTTCTCTTCTAAATCAATCTTATTCTTATAACTAAAACCAAATATTGTTAATGAAACAGCTACAAGTATTAATATTAGTATTATAAAAAATATAATAGCTTTTCTTTTCAACCTTCTTCTCTTAACCATATAACTCACACTCTATTCTCAAAATTATTATATCATAAAATTATCATTTTCAATTATAAATAAAAAAAAGTAGAGTTACCTCTACTTATAATTATTCTTAATTGGAGCTTTTGCTGGTTTATTATTTTTATTAGTAACAATCCAAGCATTAGATACTGTTCTTCCACCATATTCTGCTCCAGCACTTGGTCTATTCCAAAGTTTTCCTTCAACAGACATTGTACTTGAAGCTCCACCATCTAAGTTAGCAGCATTATATGCTTTATATCTAAGAAGTATCTCAATAACATCATTCATAGTAGCACCAGTACTATATCCTGGAAGTCTACCTTCAATTATTAAGAATAATACTACTCCATCTTTTCTTTGAGCAATAACACTACGTGGCGCAGTTCCCCATCCACCATCACCATGGATTTTAGAAACTTTACCATTTACGATTAAGAATGGCCCAAAATCAACTGCTTCATCCATACCATCTTTAATAGCTTCAGCAGGACTCTTACTAGTTAAATACATTTTATGATCTTTAGTAAATCCAATTAATCCACCAGATCCACCTGAATGATTCCAAATAAGTTTACCATCTTTAATAATAGCACCATATGGAATAGAACCATTTCCCCATCCATCTAAATCTTCAAATCCACCACCATTAATACCAACTAGTCCTTTATTATTTTTAACTAAAGTATTAACAGATTGTCCAGCTTTACCTAACTTACTACTAACAGCAAGTTCAACATCAGCTGGATCATAAATACCAATTAACCAACCTTTATATTTAGATTCATTAATTCTAATAGTCTTATATACTGAATTACCTTCATCTTGAGTAAATAATTCTTTCTCAAATTTACTAGTAATTTTTCTTTTCTTATCTCCACCAATAACTATATCATCCAAATTAACATCTTCATTAACTTTCTCAATATAGTTTTCACTCATTACTTTATTAACAGTATCTTCGTCATACAAAGTATAAGCCAAATATTTATGTTTCATAGTAGTCATAGCAGTAGGTATCCAAAAAGCTTTAAAATTATCATTATTAATAAGAATTAATCCATCAACTACTAAAAGATCTAATAAAAATATTAGAATAGTTATCTTACTAATTTTTAATCTCAATCTCTTTTTCTTCTTTATATTTTTAGCCATACTTTTCTCCCAATAAATACTTCTAGTTAATTATACATAAAAAAATAAAAATATACAACAATAAAAAGCTACATTTGTAGCTTTTTTTTATACAGTATATGGATTATCTTTCGTACCATTACCACCTTTAATACTAGCTTTTTTAATAGTAATAACTGGTACTACTCCTTTTTGATCTTCAACTGATGCATCTTCTAAAACACCACTATTATGATTAACAAATATCATACTACCTACAGAACTAGTAGTAGTCATATAGAAATAATCATCCATATTATCAGTATGATAATCAAATATATTTAGAAGACCAACTTGGCAATAAACACTCTTATGATAAAAACCTATATAATCATAATCAGTATCAGTACTTACTTCTCCAGTATAGTAATAGTCTTTAATTACTACATTTTTATAGCTTTTACTATTTATAAATTCACCATTTAACTTAGCTGCTAGACTACCTCTTTCAACTGGATCATATAAACTACCACTATCACTATAACTACTTGTATATAGTATCTTATCAAGATGTAATCTTAAAGTATCTTTATTTTCAAAATAAACTTTCCAAACATCATCACCAAGTTTTACATAACTTCCTACTTTATTAGCATCATTACCTAAGTTAATAACAAATGGCTCATCTACACTACCATTACCACCAGTTACTTCAACATTCTTTTTAAAAGTAATAACTGCTCTTACACCATAAGATTCATATGTAGTAGTTGTATTAATACTACCATCAGTATCAACATACAAATTAGAATTATCTTTATCATGGCCTATTATCCAAAAAGATTTACCAATATTAATAAAACTATTTTTACCATCAGCATTACTATAATCTTTTATACCTAAAGTAGTAACATAAGATTCATATTTATCTTTACCTTCTTTTACTTTACTAGCATTAAGTATATCTTCAGTATATTTAGTCTTAACTAAATAATTACTAGGATTAGGTAAAGTATTATAATAAACACCTACATAATATAATTCATTATAATCTAACCATTTATTAAGTATAGAATCTTTATAATTATCTTTATCTCCCCACATATAAGTAGCAGATATATCTTCACTAATAGCTTTGATAGTACCATCATTATTTATTCTAATAACTCTAAATAATCTATTGCCATAATTAACATAGTTATTAGAAACCTTACCTTTAAAATAGTAACCATCTGTATCTTGGTGTAGACCATTTTCATCTTTTGTTACTTTATAAGTACTCATAATCATACCATTTAAAGTTTGAGCTTCTTCTTTTATTTTTACATTTTGCTTACTATAGTAATAAAAACTTCTACCACCAAAATATAAACCTAAAGCAATCATTAAAAGCAAACTAACTACACAAAAAAACAGTTCTCCACCTTTTATTACTTTTTTCTTCTTTTTAGTTTTTTTCTTAGTCATACAGCCACCTCGTACATTAGAAATTATAGCAAAGATATAAAAAAAAAGGAAGAGGTTCTACCCTAACTTCCTAAAACTTTTTCTATATCTATAAATTCATACTTAAAATTACCAGATCCAGTTGGTCTATATACCCTAAATGGTACTGGAGTAACATCTATCCTATCAATTCGAGGATATCTAGCATGATCACAATCATCATATCCAGCTTGAAATATATTTCCTGTTGAATTAGGAAACTTTTTTCTTACTTCATCGTTACCCACATAAATCATTGTATGAGTCCATCCTTCATCAGTAACTAACAAATCCCCAGGTTCACATAATTTATTTAAATTATCACCAGGTTTTAATTTCTTAACCATAGTCCATTTATCAGTATTTTTATCCAAATACTCAATCTGTCCTTCTGGATTAGAAGTATTAAAATCAGGATCTACTACTGCTCTAATGATTCCACCTGCTGCTTGAGCACAAGAACCATATGCCCTATTTCCAGGTTTTTGATCATTAATAACAGCATCCATAATCTTTTCAAAATCTTTATACTTAGGATCTACTTTAGAAGGTGGGTACCAAGGATTAGGTAAATTATTAGTTCCACATTTTTTTGCTATATCATCATTATGAAAGTTTTTTGGTCCAAAAACAGTAGTACTATCAGGAGTAGCATAAGGTGCTACTCTAACAGCAAGTTGTGCTACTTTTAGAGGACCTCTAGCATCACCCTTTTCATAATCCCTAGGATTACTTATTACAGAAATAGTTTTTCTATTATCCACTTTTATATAAGTACTAGAACTACTAATACTACTATCTATACTATTCCAACAAATACTAAATTCATACTTTTCACCAAGCATACTCATAGTAATATTAATTAACAATGGTATAAAGAATAATACCATAGTAGCAATAACAATATTTTTTATTCTTTTATTCAATTTTTTATCATCAGGAGAAATAATTATCTTAATAAAAATAATAGTTAAAGCAAGCATACCTAATATTGGTCCAACTATTTGAACAATATTTACAATATTTTTAACAACAACCAATATATTTTGTAGTGCTATATCATTACAAATACTCATATAATTCTCCTTTCTTTATTTACCAATAACCACCATTACCTACATAATGAAGTATATGAATAGTATTTGAATTCATATCAAAACTATGTTCATCTCTTCCTCCAGCTTCCATTATTTTTCCATTACCTGTATATAGTGCCACATGTCCACATTTATACTTTCCTTCTTTAGCATCATAATGAGTATATGCTACTACATCACCAGGCATAGCTTCACTCTTATCTACTTCAACAAATCCATGATTAAAATGTCTTCCTGCTCTCTCTTCAGTTGGCCAAAATAATGTTGTTGCCCCATAAAAAGCTGATCTTGGTTTTCCATCTAATTGAAAGTCACCTCTAGCACCTCCAAAGAAAACATTATTATAACAATAAGCAACAAACATTGCACATCCAAACCCTTCATCTCCTGAACCCTTTGGTCCATAATGCATACTATGATATTTAACCCCAAGTTGTGTTTTAGCAACAGCTACTAATTGAGCACCAGTTACTTCATCTACACCACCACTATTAGTTAAACCATATATACCAAGAGTTTTCTTTTCATCACCTTTTTCATAATATGAAGCATCTACTAATATTTTCTTATAATCATTTTCTTCTACTAAAATATATTCAACCTTTTTATTTTTTACATCATCTCTATCAACCCAGCAACTACTAAACTTACTATTCTCTCCTACTAATCCCATTACAATATTTATTAATGTTGGAATAAAAAATACAACTACAAGAGCAATAATACTATTTTTCATTCGCTTAATACCTTTTTTATCATCAGGATTATTAATCATTTTAGTAAGCTCTACACTAATCATTAATAATAAAATAATTGGAACAACTATTTGAATAATTATAATAATATTTTTTACATAATTCAAAATAAGAGCCATAGCTGGATCATTACAAATACTCATATTAACTCCTTCCAACATATCTTAAGAAATGAATATCACTTCTATTAACATCAATACCATGTTCTGTTACACCAATACCAGAAGTACCGCTACCACTTGAATCAAGGAACATACCATTTCCAGAATATAATCCTACATGGTAACAATTACTATAAGAAGAGTAATGATCATTACCTCTTAAGAAAGCAATAACATCTCCAGCTTGTGCTTCACTACCCTTTACTTCAACAAACTTTTTATTATGAGGATTATAACCATCTTTTGTTACATTTCCCCAATACTCATAAGTACTTCCAAAAAAACCACTTGTATTAGAACTTTGTCCTGAAACACCGCCAAAAAACACTTGATTATAGCAATAACTAACAAACATTGCACATCCAAATCCTTCTTGACCAGAACCTTTAGGACCATAATGCATTGTATGATATGGAACTCCTATTTGGCTTCTTGCAACATTAATAAGTTTTTGTGCTGCTTCACTACTCATTCCACCAGCAATAGTAGATGCTGAAATATCATCTTTCTTTTCATCACCTTTTTCATACTGACTATCTGTTACAAATTTAGTCTTCTCTTTTCCAGAATATGGATCTATATAATTAGGACTATTAAGTGAAATCTTATGTTCACGAGCCAACATATAACAAGAACTAAAATTATACTTTTCACCCATCATATTCATTACAACATTTATCATAGTAGGAATAAAAAATACAACTACAGCAGCAATTACACTTATAAATATCTTATTTAATTGCTTTTTATCATCAGGATTAGTCATCATTTTAACTAAGTTAACTACCAAAGCTATCATTAAAATAATTGGTACAACTATACAAACAATATTAAATATATTAGCAAATACACCAATTATATTAGCTAAACCCTGATCAGTACAACTAGTTTCCAAATCAAGTATCAACATAAATCCTCCTATAAATTACTAACCACATGATTATATATTTTTTGATAAGTAGCTTTATCATAATGCAATCCATCAGTTGCTGTAAACCCATTACTTATTAAATAACTACTAGTATCAATATATTTAACTCCACTAATATTCTTCATTTTATTATTAAAATTATTAATATTACTATTCATATGAGCATAACTACCACTAGTAGGATTAACCGATACAAAATAGACATTAGCTCCCTTACTAGTCCAAGTACTAGCTTTACTATTTAAATAACTAATATAATTATTAACATTATATAAATCATTAACACCCATCAATATAATAACAGCAGTACCGCTCTTAAAATTAGCTTCTACATTAGGAACTCCAGTTGATTTCATCCATTCAAGTCCCATACTTCCCTTACTAGACCATACATCTCCATTAGCTTCACTAATACCTGATGCTAAACGACTAACAGTTGAACCATTCCAATCATCATGTAAGTAGCAATACATTTGCACAGTTCTAGAATCTCCAATAAAGAATCTTGTACCTATATTACTATTTCCTGGACCAAGAGTAGATGTAGAAGAGCCGCCTGTACTTGTATCCTCAGTCTTTTTCTCATCACCTTTTTCATATTGGCTGTCGGTAATAAACTTCGTTTTCTGCTTACCAGAATATGGATCTATATAACTACTAGAATTTCCAGGAGAACTAATAGAACCCCAACAAGAACTAAAAGTAAAATTTTCTCCTAAAGCTCCCATAACAACATTTATTAACATAGGTATAAAAAATAATGCAATTAAAGCAGCTAACCAATTCTTTAATTGTTTAGGTGCCTTCTTATCATCCGGATCCATAAATAATTTAAAAATAATTGAAACTAATCCTATTAATGCTAAAATTGGTCCAACTATTTGTATAACATCTACCAATTTCTTAACAGAAGACAAAATATTTCCAAGAGCTGGATCAGAACAAGTTTTACTAATATCAAGTATCAACATATTTTACCTCCTAAAAAGAAAATATAACCATACGCATCCAATTATGCGCAATAGAATCCCCCGACATACATCCAAGTATTAACTGCTCTAAGTTTCTTTTCTTAGCATTTCTATATTTTCCACAACTATCTAAGAAAATTACATTACCTGAATTATCATAACCAAGTAATAATAAAGCATGATGACTTCCTGCTAAATCACTACACTTATCATGAGCAACAAATATCATAACAGGTTGGCCATTAGCAAGAGCTTTTTTTGCTAAAGAATAAGATTCTTTAATACTTGTCTCTTCAAAATAAGCTTTCGCATTAACACCAAAATGATTAATAGCACTATTATACTTCTTTTTTCCTTTAAAAACACCATTACCATCTATACTTTTCATATAATTTTGTAAATCTAGCGTTGAATAATAACTATTATTAACAGCATTCATACCACAAGTAAAAGCATGTGCTCTACAACTACCACCAAGTAAATTAGAATTATTCTGATACCCCATATAGTAAACAACAGTCCTATCAACATATTCAACAGTTGCTACTTGACTACATCTATCATTCTTCCCTTTTCCACATCTACCTTTACTATCTTTAACATTATATTTAATACTTATTCTCTTAGCAGCACCAAGACCATTTGCTGAATAATTAGTACTAGAATCATCATCAGTCTTTTTCTCATCACCTTTTTCATATACTGAAGGATCAGTATAAATCTTTTTAGCTTCTTTATTGCTTAAAGTAATATAAGTAGAACCACTAGAAAAAGACACTTCTTCACTATAATTCCAACACTTACTAAAATTAAAACTATCATCAAGCATCAACATAACTACATTTACAAAATAAGGAATAAAAAATAAAACGACAAGAGCTATAAAAGTATTACTAAGTCCTTTTATTAGTTTCTTATCGTCTGGATTCATCATCATCTTTGTAAAGACAACCACAATACTAATAAGACATATAATAGGACCAATAATATGAATAATATTCAATATATTCTTTAAAACAGCCATTATATTTGCTAAAGCAGCATCACTACAAGTCTTATTAATATCGTATAAAATCATATAATCACCTACTTAACTACCCAGAAAGTAGACATATCTCTTAATCCATTTTTACCACCAGCAACTGGTGTATTAATTATTTTATTATTAATAACTAATTCTGAAGAACTACCACCATCTAAGTTAGCAGCATTATAAGCTCCATAATTTTCCATTATATCGCATAAATCAACCATATCTGCTCCAATACTAGTTGTAAGTCTTCCATTAATAACTAAAAATAATACTATACCATCTTGTCTTTGTCCAATAGCAGTACGAGGAGCAATACCCCATCCACCATTTCCTTTAACAAAACTTCTTTTTCCATTAACAATTAAATAAGGTCCAAATTCAATAGCATCTCTCAACCCTTTATTTAATGCTTCAGTATCACTCATACGACCTAAAATAAGTTTATCATTTTTATCAAAACCGATAAATCCTCCACCCATTCTAGCATCATCATATCTACTAACAATTTTAGAATCAACAATTACAGTACCATGTGGTAATGCTCCATTACTATTCCAATCTGGATCATAGAACCCACCAGCATTCATCGCAATAATTGCATTTTCTCTTTTAGAAACAGTAAGTATATCTTCTCCTCTTTTACCAAGATATGCTGTAGTCGCAACATGTATTCTTGAAGGATCATAAATTGCTACTAAAAAGCCTTGATATCCCTTGCCCTTAACATTTATAAGTTTATACAAAGCATCTTTATCATGAACTAAAATTTCTTTTTCATATTCATTCTTATATATAGCAGTAGTATACTTTCTAAATTTAATCTTAGACTCATCAGTAATTTCATCTACTTCTATAATACTATTAGCTTTTAAAACCTCATTAATTGTTTTATCACTATAGAACCACTCCGCTAAATATCTATGATTCATAGTTGTCATTGCACTAGTAATCCAAAAATTTCTAAAGCCATCCCAAGGACCATAAAAAAGGAATAGAAAGCTTCCTACACCTACAATAAATAAACTGCCAAATATCGTAAGTATCTTCTTTTTTTTAGACCACTTTTTCTTTTCCTTATTCATCTTTTCCTTCTATTGTTCCATCTTCATTAAAATCAATATAGTCCTTATCTGTCTTATACTTTTCTAAAGAAACAGTACTTTTATTATTCTTTTGATAATCATTAAACTTCTTAATATTACTATTATAAGTATTAATATCTAATACAAAATAATTATTAACTTGTTCATAAATACTCTTATAATTATTACACTTATTATTAACACTACTATCTGGATAATATACATCATTACATAAAGTATTTAAAGTAGTAACTTTATTAGAAATAGATTCAACCATTTCTTCATAACTATTTAACTCTTTCTTAATAACAACATCATTCTTTTTCATATTATCATAAGTAAGTTTAGCTAAATACTTTTCATATAAACTATCCCTATAATCTTCAAATAGACTAACCTCAGTACTAAATTCTTCAAAACTATCAGTAACATCAGCCATTCTATTATAAGTAGCTTCTCTATCTGCTCTAATTCCACTTAAAAAAGAAGTCACTCCTCCAGTCATTATCATAATTACACTAATTAAAATAAGTATATAAGATATCTTCTTCATATTATCACCTACTATAATAATTTTATCAAACATTTTAATATTTGTATACAAAAAAAAAGCCATTAAGCTGGCTTTGTTGTTGCTGCATCAACATCTAAAGAATAAATATTTTTCTTATTATTAAGAGAAGTACTACAACCAGTATAACTATTTACTGTCCTAATTTTATTAACCATAATATTATCTGGTAATTTTCTTGCATCTTTCTTTAATAAATCAGCTTCTGTTTTCAAAGTAATACCTTTATAAGCCTTATTAGTTGAAGTAACTGCTTTACCTTCCTTATCTTTCTTACCAGCATTTAAATTCTCAACTAATGAAACAATATAAGTATATTTACCTCCTCCATTATTTTTAATAATTACATAACTATACTCTCTTTCATATTGTCCACCTTCTGGTGCACTATCAAACTCTGGTCCATCTAAATAAGAAAGTGTCATTGCAATACAGCCACCAGTAACTGGTTTCTTAATATATGCACTATTAACACGCATCTTATATTGAGCAGAACTAATTAACTTTTTAGCATCATCTATATATTTATCAGCCTTACTTTCACTCATTACCCTAAATACATTAGGAATCGCAACAGTCATTAAAATACCTAAAATAACAATAGATGCTAATAACTCTATCAATGTAAATCCTTTATTTTTCATTCTATCACCTAGTATCATTATACATAAAAAAAAGACTATTATCTAGTCTTTCTTTTTAAATATAAATAACTTACTAAAAACATAATTAGCAATAATAACGATTATATTACTTAGTATCTTCATCCAAAATTCATTCCAACCTAGCATCATAACCGTAATATTCATAAATACTAAATCCATTATTAGTGAAATAATTCTAAATCCAAAGAAACTACAAGCTTCTTTCAATACTCCTTTTTTACTCTTAATCTTACTCTCAAATACAAATATTTTATTAGTAATATAAGCAAATAAAACTGATAAAATCCAACCTACTACATTACTAACATTAAAGTCTACATTAAAATATCTAAGTAAATTAAAAGTAATTATATTAACTAAAGTAGTACAACCACCAAAAAATAAATATAATAATGCTTCTCTATATTTATTATACCAAGAAGTATGATTATCACTATTCATATAATCATTAAGTAATTTAATCATATTCTTTGTATTAGAATTAAATTTCTTAGGCTTAAACTTCTTAATATCTTTTAATAGTTTACCTAAGTCATCACCATCTTCAAGTTCTAATAAATAACCTTGCTTTCTAAATTCACCTATAATTTGTTTTTGATGATCATTATGATGCTCCATATATTTAGCAAGTCTTGCACAAGCAATAATCTTTTTGCCTCTTTTAATAGCTCCAAGTATAGATCCAGCACCACCATGAGTAATAACAATATCTGCCTCATCTAATAATTTCTCAAACTCAGGTGCTGGTACTAAATCAAATATTTCCATATTAGAAGACTCATACTTAGTTTGTCCAGCTTGTACAACTACTCTATCTTTAATATTTCCTTTTTCTATTTCTTTATCAACTAACTCTAATAATCTAGGAAATACTTTATCCTGAGTACCTAAGATCACAAGTATCAAAAAATCCACCCCCCAAACTCAGCTTTAGGATATAATTCTTTCATACTTTCCCATTGCACAATAAACTTATCACTAATTGGATATAATAACTTACCAGTTGCTGTCTTAGTAACCATATTAGCAAAAGTCTCTATATAAATAACCCTACTTCCAAATATCTTACCTATACAGCACATTGGCCCAGCTGTATGTACACCAGTAGTTATTATATAATCTGGATGTATTTTTAGATACAAATATAAACTAATAAAACAGTTAGCAAGTAATTTAAAAGGATAAGTTAACATATGATGTTTAGTACCATATATTAAATAATTAACTTTATCTTTATATTTATCTTTTAAATACATATTAGACTTAGTCTTCTCAGTAATTAAATGATAATCAAGATTCTTAAACATAGGAGACAATTGTAACAACTCATTTAAGTGACCACCAGTACTAGCAATAAATAATACACGTCTCTTACTCACTTAAATCACCATTTTCTAATAAGTTAAACCAATCATCTTTAACAACTTCACTAGTATATTTCTTAACACCATTTCTTGCTACTTTACCAATATTTTTACGAGTTTCTTTATCTTCTATTAAATCAATTACTTTTTTCTCAAACATTTCAAAATTTCTATTCTTTATCAAATAACCATTTTCTCCACTATTTATTAATTCTCTAGCTCCTTCAGCAGAAGAAAATGCAATACATGGAACTCCATGACTCATAGCTTCAATTAATACTATTCCAAAAGATTCAGTATATGAAGTCATTAAATAAATAGATGAATCATGTAACATCTTATCAATATAATCTTTATCTTGATAACCATGTAGTTTTACACTCTTCTCTAGACCATTAGATTTAATATAATCTTCTAACTTTTCTCTATCTACTCCATCACCAATAATATCTAAAGTCCAACTAGGATACTTCTCATGTAAAGATTTATATATTTTTAATAAATCCATTTGTCCCTTTTCTTTTGATAATCTACCTACACTAATTAATCTCTTAGCTTCAAGAGGAGCAATATATTTAGGCATCTTATCTATAATATTAGGAATATATACACAAGTACATCCATATTTACTAAGTCTAGTACTATAATAATCTCTTAATGATTTAGAAACTAAAACTAAATAATCAAGCTTTTTACAACTTCTAGTGACAGTATCAGCATATTTCAAATCATCATGATAATGATTATGTTCCCATCCTATTTTAATAACACCGTCACGAGCATTATCTCCTAACCACTCATCAAATATATCACGAGTAGAAATAATAATATCTGCATCACAATGTTTAATATAATCAATCATTGTCTTTCTTCTAAGTCTTAATACTTTAGCAGCATAATTAGCCTCTTTAATAGTTTTAACTATTTCTTTATTCTTTACTGCTTCTTTGAAACTTTCTCTATTTGGTCTAATACCCTTAGTTAGATATTTTACTTTTACTCTTTTATCAATAGGAAATACACTCTTCTCATACAATTTATAAGAACAAGCTATTTCTACTTTGTATTTTTCACATAATAAATTAACTAAAGCAACTATGCTTTTCTCAATACCCCCATAGCCTAAATGTAATGAGAGAATAGAAACTTTTTTCATTCTTATCACCTATATTCATTATAACATAAGGCAAAAAAAAAGAGTACCTTTAATACTCTTTATTATCTTATTGTTGTACTGGAGGTACAGCTGCTGGTGCAGCTTCAGGTGCTGCAGCTACAGGTGCTACTGGAGCTACTGGAGCTACAGGAGCTGGTTCAACTACTGCTGGTGCAGGTTGAGTCATTACTGGCTCTGCTGCTGGTGCAGCTGGTTGATCAGCAATTGCTTGTACAATTGGAATAGATTGTGTATTTTGTAATGGATCAGCACCTCCATAAATAACAGGTTCTGCTGCTGGAGCAGGTGCTGCCTCAACAGGTGCTGCTGGATTTGCTCCTCCATAAATAACAGGTCCTGCTGCTGGTGCAGGTGCAACCTCTGGTGTAGCAGGTACAGCT
>CAMOYT010000018.1 GCA_946630315.1 uncultured Bacillota bacterium
CATCATTATAAAGTTTAGCACTGCTAGTTACGCTATTAGCATAACTTTCATATTGTTTCTTACTATTACTTGTTTGAAAAGCACGTAATGTTGGTATGGCGATAACTGTAAGTAATGCAAGTAAACTAATCGCAACCAATAATTCAACTAATGTAAAACCTTTATCCTTCATATTATTCACCTGATTTTAGTATACTACATAAAATTATGAAATACAAAAACAAAAAACAACTTTTTGTTGTTTCTCTTTTTTACTTGTCATTTAAATCTTCTTTTAATTCTATTTATATTATCTTTTTTATTTAATATTTTGCAGCATTTTTTATAATAATCTAATACATATTTAAATTCTTCATTCTTTTTAGAGTACTCTTTTTCATTAAAATCAAAATATGCTTCACATATATCTAGTGAGAATTCATAATTTTCTATTTGTTCTAAGATTGGTAATAATTGTGTAGTTATTGTTTTATTTATTTCATCTATTATGTCTTCTTCATTATTTTCTTGATAATCTAGTTCTATTACATATTTTTTCATATAGATATTAAAGGCTGGTACTAGTTTATCTAATTGTTCTTCAATACTACCATAAGTATCACAACAATCTATTATTAATGATAAAAAATCATTATCAATAGTAGTGTTATTATCAAAATATGATTCTTCATCTTCATCATTATCTATTAATAAGTAATAAGCTTCTTCTATTTCCGTTTCGGCTTCTTTAACTTTATCTTGATTTAGAAGACAGATTGAGACATCTATTAAGGTTCTAGCATATAAATATTTATAGTCATCATTATCATTTTCTAAGTAAATGGATTTTGCTAAATCTTTTTTCCTTATACACATACCAAAGAATACTTGAGGTTTTTCTTCTTCATATAATTCACAGGCTTTATCTAATGTTTCTATTAATTCTTCTTTTAATTCAATAGAATCATCTATTTTTATTTTTTCTTCTAATTCATTTAACTTTTCTTCCATTTTAGTCACCTTAGAAATAGTATATCAAAAAAAAGAAGATTATTCATCTTCTTAATTTGTTTCTTTACGATATCTATATATACTATAAGAACCTATTGTAATTACTGTAAGACCAAGTAATGGAGTTAAGTAATCAGCTGCTGCTGTATCTGGCGCATTTACTTCTGTTGCTGAATAAGTCTCATTAGTAGTATTAATATCTGTAGTATTATCAGTACTTGTTGTATTATCGGTAGTTGTTAAATTATTAATTTGTTTTACACCTGAATTTAATGTTGCTTTTGGTGTTTCTTTCTTATTAAATAAGTTTACTAATATTATTAAGATTATTATCATAATAGCAACAAAGATAATTACTTTTATTAGTCCTTTTATATTATCACTCATTCCGATCCCTCCGTTTTTCTTTATTATAACACAATACTTTTAATAATAACAACAATTATTATTAATAAAAAGGAAGCTTATTCAGCTTCTTTTTCTTCTTTTTTCTCTACTTTTTTAGGTTTAGGTAGTGCTTCTTTACGAGAGAAATCTTCTCTACCTTTCTTATCTTTTCCTAAAGCTTTTACTAAGATTTCATCTCCTAGTGATACAACATCTTCTACTTTGTTTACTCTTTCATGAGCAAGTTGAGAAATATGAACTAATCCTTCACATCCAGGCCATAATTCTACGAAACATCCAAAGTCTTCTATTTTTACTACTTTTGCTTCATAGATTTTACCTACTTCTACTTCTCTTACGATGTTTTCAATCATTTCTCTTGTCTTATCAATGATTTCTTTATCACTATGATAGATAATTACTCTACCATCATCTTCTAATTCTACTTTAACAGCATTAACATTAGTTACTTCTGTAACATTTGATGCTTCACAAATAATCTTAGTAATTGTTTCTCCACCTTTACCAATTACATCCTTAATCTTTAATGGATTAATCATGAATGTTTCCATCTTTGGTGCATACTTAGATACTTCTTTACGTGGTTCTTTAATTTGTTTTGCGATAACATCTAGGATTTGTAATCTAGCTTTTTTAGCTTGAGCTAAAGCTTCTTTTAAGATTTCTTCTGTAATACCACTAATCTTAATATCCATTTGTAATGCAGTTATACCATCTTTTGTTCCAGCTACTTTAAAGTCCATATCTCCTAAATGATCTTCCATACCTTGAATATCTGTTAAGATTGTATAATCTTTACCATGAGTTATTAATCCCATAGCAATACCAGCAACTGGGGCTTTGATTGGAACTCCTGCTGCCATAAGTGACATACATCCTGCACAAATACTAGCTTGTGAAGATGAACCATTTGATTCTAGAATTTCAGATACAACTCTTATTGTATATGGGAATTCTTCTTCACTTGGAATTACTTGAGCTAGGGCTTTTTCTCCTAAGGCACCGTGTCCAATTTCTCTTCTACCTGGTGCTCCATATCTTCCTGTTTCTCCTACTGAGAATTGTGGGAAGTTATAATGTAACATAAATCTCTTTTGATCTTCTAAGCTTAATCCATCAATTATTTGATGTTCATTTAAAGCTCCTAATGTTGTGATTGATAATGCTTGTGTCTCTCCTCTTGTAAATAATGCTGAACCATGAGTTCTTGGAAGTAAGTCAATATCTGTTGATAATGGTCTAATTTCATCCATCTTTCTTCCATCAGCTCTTATTCCTTCTTTTACAACAATACTTCTAAATAATTCATATTCAATATTTGATACAACCATTTGTACTTTTACTAATAGTTCTTTTAATTCTTCATCTTTTAACTTATCTTCATTTTCTGCTGTAAATAAGTCATTCATCTCTTCTTTGATTGCATCAATTGCGGCATATTTAGTTAACTTATCTTTGATACGAAGAGCTTTATCCATTTTCTTAGTAACTAGTTTTTCAATTCTTTCTACTAATTCTTGTTCTGGAACTAGTGTTTCATATTCCATTTTCTCTTCGCCAATTTCTTTAATTATCTTCTCTTCGAATTTAATTAATTCTTTAATAGCTTTGTGTCCAAACATTAAGGCTTCTAACATTACATCTTCAGATACTTGTTTAGCAGATGATTCTACCATATTAATAGCATCTTTAGTACCAGCTACAGTTAATTCTAATTCTGATACTTCACATTCTTCTGGAGTTGGATTAATAATAAATTTACCATTTACTCTACCTACTTTTACTCCGGCAATTGGTCCATTGAATGGAATCTTTGAGATTGATACTGCTAGAGATGAAGCAAGCATTGCTGTTAACTCTGGTGAGCAATCTTGATCTACTGATAATACTGTAGAAATAATTTGAGTCTCATTCTTAAATCCTTCTGGGAATAATGGTCTCATTGGACGATCAATCATACGAGCTGCTAATGTTGCGGCTTCACTTGGTCTACCTTCTCTTTTAATAAATCCTCCTGGGATTTTACCTACAGAATAAAGCTTTTCTTGATAATTTACAGTTAATGGGAAAAAGTCACTCAATAAGTTAACATTTTTTGAAACTACTGCTGCTGTTAAAATAACTGTATCATTATATCTAACAAGTACTGCTCCATCTGCTTGTTTTGCTAGTTCTCCATGTTCTACTACTATTTTTCTTCCATGGAAATCTAATTCAAATACTTTCTTCTTACTTTTCATAAATAATCCTTTCTTATAAAAAAAATAGACACTGAAAAAATGTGTCTACTTTCTTAATCCTAATTTTTTAATTACTTCACGATAACTTTGAATATCTTTCTTAGCTAAGTATTGTAACATATTTCTACGTTGTCCTACTTTCTTTAAAAGACCTCTACGTGAATGATAGTCGTGAATATGTACTTTTAAATGTTCTGTTAATTCATTAATTTCGTTAGTTAAGATAGCGATTTGTACTTCTGCAGAACCTGTATCATTTTCACTCTTAGCAAATTCTTTGATAATTTGTTCTTTCTTTTCTTTTGCTAAAGCCATTCTTACACTTCCTTTCCTGTTAATTCACTAAATACTAAGTATGAAGTCGGAAATTCTTCAAACTGAGTACCAGTAAGCAATATGTATTATACTATTTATTTTGTTATTTGACAAGTCTTTTAATTTATTTATTTATTTTATAAATAATTATGATATTATTAAGTTGGTGATTTTATGAAGATATTAGAAAAGATTAAATTAAAAGAAATACTTATTTTCTTATGTGTAATTAGTTTATTTTATTTAAGTAGTTATCTACAACTTATTCCTTTAAAATTTCTAAATTGGGATATTAAAAATATTAGTACTAGTCAAGCTATTATATTAATGACTTTTTCAAATTTATGTCTAACTATTATATATATAATATTCTACTATAATAGTTTAAAGAAAGATTTAAAGACTTTTTTAAATAATTTAATGCTTAATTTAATTACTGCTTTAATATATTGGATAGTTGGTATTATACTTATGTTTGCTTGTAATCTAATTATTTCTTTAATTAATGGAGGTAATATTGCTGGTAATGAACAAAGTGTTAGAAATATGATTAGTGTTATTCCATCATTAATGCTTGTTAATGCTGGAATACTTGCTCCTTTTAATGAAGAAATAATATTTAGAAAGAGTCTTGGAGATATATTTAATAATAAGTGGTTGTTTGTATTTTTCTCTTTCCTATTATTTGGAGGAGCTCATGTAATTGGTAATATTAAGAGTATTATAGATATTTTATATATAGTTCCTTACGGACTACTTGGTGCATCTTTTGCTTTAGCTTATAAGAAGACTGATACTATTTTTACTTCATTTACTATGCATATGGTTCATAACACTTTGGCTGTTGTTTTATTAATATTAGTTGGTGCTGTTTAATAGCACTTTTTTTTATGTATAAAATAGTAAAATTGTTGTTTTTTTATTTCTTTGGAGATATAAATAATGATATATTAGTATTGTAACATTAGAGTAATCTTACATTTGTTGTAATGTTATATTTTATATTGAAAGGTGGTGAATTAAATGGACGGTGTAGATGTAAAAGTAAACTTCGCACAAATTGATAGTGTTGTTTCTGGTATTAAAAATAGTGCTGCTGAAGTAAAAACATTATGTAATGAATTATATGCTTTAATGGATGATAATATTGGTGCTGAAAACAAAGGTACTGGAGCTTGGTATGGTAACAATGCTAGTAAATTTATGAATCAAGCAGCTGAACAAAAAGTAGTATTTGATACTTCTTATGATAATTTAATAAATATTGCTGATAATCTTCAAAATCAAGTTGATCAATGGAGAAACTTTGAAGGTATGTAATTATATAATAAAGGAGGTTTTATAGATGAATGAATCACATTTAAGTTCTGAACAAGTATCTGAAATCATTGCTAAAATGCTTCAAAAGAAAGAAGAAATTTCTAATAAATTGAATACATTAAAAGCTAATATTAATGATGGGCTTGAAGGAAGTTATGTAGGTCAAGCTAAAAATTCTTATATAAATGCTGTTGAAACAGTACAAAAAGAAATTAATGATGCAATTACTAAATTAGTTGATGAACTTGAAAATGCTATTAAACAACAAGTTCAAAAATATCAAGAACAAGATGACTTACTTAGAGCTAGTACAGCAAATGTAGCTGGTAATTAATAAAAATAAGAAATTAGTTTTAATTTCTTATTAAAGAGGATCAATAATGGTCCTTTCTAATAAGAAATTAAAAAGGAGGAATACTATGAATGATAAAGGTGGTTTAAGCTTTTCTGCTGTAACTGGTTTTGATGCAGCTGGTGGAATAGATATTGAAGTTAAATCATTCTGGACAGGTAATTTAGATACTAGTGGTGCTGGTGACTGGTGGAGTATTTTAAATAGTCCTGAAATTAGTGAAGCAGAATTTACTTCACAAATTGATGCTTTGGTCAATGATATGAAAGGTTGTAAAGGTGAGATAGATGGTTTAAACACAGCTAAGGAAGTTTTTGAACAAACTAACTCACAACCATTTAATAAGCCAGATAAAATTAGTGATTTAACTAAGCTATATAATCAAGAAAAAAGTTGTTATGATGCAGCTATGAGAGTTGATAAAGCTGCAATTGTTTCAGCTATACAAGATTATAATGATAAATTACATCAATTAAAAGAAGCTTGTAAAATGAATTTATGTAAGATGGCTGCTGAGAAATTCAATAAAGATCACCAAGGTACATGGGTTCAAGATACATCTTCATATTATGGTGCTGGTGGACATCTTGAAGGTCATGAAGAAATTAACTATTGGGGCCTTGTTGATGCTTGGTCACCATTTAATGATTCTTTATCAGAACTAGAAGGCAAATTACAAGCTAAAAATTATATGCCTTATACTTATGTCGGTGATGATAAATATGAAAGTACTGGGGTGATATAATGAGCGACGAAATTCAATTCAATGAACAATCATTAGAAGCTAGTAAAAAAGCAATTAATAATTCTGGAGAAAATTTCTCTACTATGATATCTTCTATGGGTACTTTTTTAACAGGATTAGATAAAAGATTATATGATCACTTTGATTCATTATATAATATTAAGCGCGTGCGACAAGGATTAAACTATTATGCAGGTGTTCCTGACTCATTATCTAGTTGGATTAATGATACTTATGGTGGTTATGGAGATGCTAGAGATGCAGCTGAGGATATTGCTAATGACTTAGAATATACTGGACCTACGGCTTCTGAAATTAGTCTTAGAGAAGATGATAATGCTATTAGTGTGATTGCAGGGCTTGCTCAAGAGCATGAAGAAGGTGATCCTGTTAAGATATTTAGTGAAATATCTACTATGGATGATTTAGGAGATATAAAAATTGATCCAGAAAAGTTTAAGGATTTACCTGATGAGTTACAGCAAGCTATTAAGGATTTACTTAAAGAAGCTGGATATGGTGATGAAGAAATTGAAGATATTATTAATGGTGAAAAGACTATTGAAGGTGCTAGATTAGAAAAGGTTTTAGATGGTTTAGAAGAACTTGCTAATACTAATAGTGATATAGAGGCCTTACTAAGAGAAAAATATGGTACTGATTATATGCTTGGACTTGCCTCTGCTATACTTGGTGCAGATATGGCTCATAAGATATTTAAGAAACCTGATTTATCCGGATTAAGTGAAGATGAGATTGCTGCTATTAAGAAGGCATTAATTGATAGAGGTTACTCTGAAGAGAGAGCTGAAGAAATAATTTCTGGTAAAGTAAGTTATAATGGTATTGAATTAAATGAAAATTATGCATTACTTGAGGATGCTTTAAAGAAATATCCTGAACTTGGTAAATGGTTAAATGAAAAGTATGGTATTACTATTGTTAATGATGATGGTAGTATAAATGCTGATAATTTCCAATTTACTTATTTCTTAGATCATGCTTCTGGTGAAGATGATTTAGATTTTAGAGCATTACTTAGTCAATATGAAAAAGAACATCCTATTGTTAATGGTGTTGTTAATACTACTACTGCTGGTAGTACTCCTACTGATGGAACAACTTCTACTGGAAATAATCCTAATGGAGTTAATAATGTAACTACAAATAATAATAATGGTGATGTTGAAGTATTAACTGATGGTAATACTGCAGGTGCTGGTAATAATGTATCTAATAGTATGAATAATGTTTCTAATTCTATTGATGGCATTGCAGGAGCTGCTAGTGATAGTGATGATGAAGATGGTCTAGTTGGTTCTTTAGCTGATTCACTAACTGTAATTAATGGTACTTCATCAGGTGGAGCAATTGTTCCAATAGCAAGTGGTACTAATCAAAGTAGTTTTGCAGCTGGTCCTATTATTGCAGCTTTAGCAGTTGGTGGCGGTGGTGCTGCTGCTGGTGTTACTGGAAAAGTAATTAAAGATAAAAAAGAGAAAGCTGATGAGGAAGAAGAATTAGAAGCTGAATATGAAACTGAAGAAGATGAGGCAAAACCAGAAGCTGATGGAGCTATTAAACCAAGTAAAGATGATGATGACAAAGAATGGTTATATGGATTAGGTATTGGTCTTTCTGCTGCAGCTATTGGTGCTAAAATTGCTAAAGATAAACATGACAAAAATAAGGAAGATGAAGATTTAGCCGATTTATAAAAAAATAAAAGACAACATTAGTTGTCTTTTTCTTTATTGTAATTTTTTAAATACTTTAGTTGAATCTTCTAAATAAGTCATTTGTTCTTCTAAAGCATTAGTATCGTCATTTAAGAAATTATATATTTTAGTTAATTCATCAAGACTAATAGTTGCTAATAATTGATCTATTGTAAATAAATCTTTTATACTAGATAAATCTTCTTCTTGTAAATGTGGATTAGAATAGTCTTTTTGTTTTAATAATAATTCTAAAAATAAGTCTTTAGTTAATCTAATATTATGATTAGGTGCCTGATAAATATCTGGAACTAAGTAATACAAATTATCTCTTGCTACTAATCTTTCTGTTCTTAACTTATTTTCTATAAATCTTTTTAATAATTCATTATTAAATGCTAATTCTTTATTTTTACTCTTTCTTAATATGAAACTACCACATTCAAAGATTACTCCTTTTCTTGTTGTAAACCATCCTTTAGTTGGTTCTTCTATTAGTACTCTTTCATCTTCATTAAATTTTAATAATTCACTTGTTGTAAATTGTGCTATTTCTCTTTCTTTTGGTATTAAATTATATACTTCTACTTGATTATTGTTTATTTTATATATATTATTCATCTCACGTCTCCTTTTTCTTTTGGTATATTATTACACCATCTTTTTGTTTATCATTTCTCTTCTCTATTCCAGGTATTGGTATTAACTCACTAGAATATGGTACATATCTTATGACTCCATTTGGGTCATATAATTCATCTATTTCTGGTATATCATCACATAATGTTATCGAGTACAGATAATATATTAATATTTTTCCTTCATCATTTAGATGAGGTAACATATTATTTAATATTTCCATAGCATCTCTTCTTCTAATATAATCAAAGATATTTGATAGAAAAATATTATCATAATTATCTTGTAAATCTACTAACCGTACATCATTAATTAAGAAGTTTGGATGTACTTCTTCTATTTCTTCTCTTAATTTATAATATGAATCTTCATTTGATAAGTAATTATTACTATTAATTAATGTATTAGTAGGAGATTCATCAGTTATAAATAATTTTTCTCTTACTGTTTTTAAATCTCTTCTTTTAAATAAATTGTTCCAAAAGTTATATGAATCATAATCTTCATATAAAAGACTATCTAATACTTCTTCTATATCATAATAATTAAATGATTTATTATTAGTTTTACCTGATTCTTGATAATTATTAAGAGAAAATAATTGTAAAAATCTTTTTGGTTCTAGTGTCATAAGAGCAGATTTTTTTAAATAATAGAATTCTTTAGTAAATGGTGACTTATCTATTATTGTTATGTCTTTGCAACCGTTTAATATAGCATTAAAGGCTTGATCTGCTGATGAGCCTACTGTTAATAGTGATTTATCTTTTAAGTCAAATAAATCAATGTAGTTGGCTATATTTTCTGTAGTAAATGGATAAATACGATTGAAATCTATCTTATTAAAGAAGAAATTCTTTTTATCACATAACTTAGTTGCTAAAGCAAGTTTTTCTTGTTCTTTCATATCTATCCACCCCCAACGCGCTATATTATATCATAAAATCACAAAAAAAGGAAGACTTAGTCTTCCAATCTTGGTGTTAATATCTCATAGCCATCTTCTGTTACTAATACAGTATGCTCATAATGAGCTGCAGGAGATCCATCTTCTGTATGAACAGTCCAACCATCATCTTCTTGATATACATATCTTTTTCCAAATGTTAACATTGGTTCTATACATATTACCATTCCTGGTTTTAGTCTTGCTCCTGTATTAGCTATTCCAAAGTTTGGTACTTCTGGATCTTCATGCATTTCTTGACCTATTCCATGTCCACATAATTCTCTTACTACTCCTAAATTATGAGATTCGGCATATTTTTGAACAGCACTTGAAATATCACCTATCCTATTCCCTGGTTTTACTTGTTCTACTCCTACATATAAGGCTTTTTCTGTGTGTTCCATTAAATATTTTTTATCATCATCTATCTCTCCTACTTGATATGTCCAAGCAGCATCTCCTTGATATCCTTTATAGCCAATTACTACATCTATAGTAATAATATCTCCATCTTTTAAGATATCTTCTTTATGAGGAATACCATGAACTACTACGTCATTAATACTAGTGCATAATGTAGCCGGGTATCCTTCATAGCCTTTACATGTAGGAACAGCATCATGATCTAGAATAAATTTTTCACATAATTCATCTAATTCTTTAGTGCTAATTCCTGCTTTAATATATGGTTTTATAAATTTATGCATTTCTGATACTAACATACCAGCATGTCTCATTAATTCTATTTCTCTTTTGCTTTTAATTGTAATCATTCTAACACCTCGTCCTCTCATATTATAACATATTATTTATTAATTTTTATTTTCTTTAATAGATTACTTGGTATATTATCTATTTCTTCTTTATTATTAAATTCTTCATCATACTTATAATATTTATTATTTTCTTTAGTAAATATTTCTTTATCTTTAATACCAATTATATTTATATTAGTTAAATCTTTAGTTATTTTATTATCTATTACTAAATCATATATTTTTAATTTATTATTACCTATTAAATATAAATATGAAGTAGTTCCAATTAAATAATTATAATTACTATATTCTTTTTCTTTTAAATAGTATAAAGTTATATAATCTTCAGCATTCTTTTCTTTCTTATTAAACTTAGCTATATAATAATAATCATATAATTTAAAATAGACATAACTTCTATTATTCCAATATATAGGTTCTTTATCATCTATTACTCCTTCTCCTTTTATATTAGTAAAAGCAGTATATACTTTATTAGTATCTTTAGGAGTAGTAATTAATAATATGAATAATAAACCTATTGTAAAAAATATAATTATTCCGATTAATCTTTTTTTCATATTAACACCTAATTAATTATAACATAAAAAAGACAGAATATAATAATTCTGTCTACCGTATATAAAATAAAGAGTATTATAAATAATTTGGGTTATATGTACAAATAATAATCTATCTTATGGGCATTCTCCTTTCTTTTTTTATTCATAAAAGTTTGAGTGAGTTTTTGTATTACAAATTTAATATTTATTTGAAATGGTTTTTCCATTATTTAATTGTTTTAGTTATGTTTGTTTTAATTATAACCTTATGGGCAACACATCCTTTCTTATGTTTTAATTGTATAATAAGTTTATGTAGGAATTATGAAAAAATTATGGTAAATTATGTGATTTCTTATATTTCTTTAGTTACCTCCTTTCGAATACATTTTAAGTATATATAATTAATGTGTAATTATTATGATTTAGTTATGGGAAATTATGGGAAATAAAAAAGGAAGATTATTTTCTTCCTTTAAATAATACTTTTATATCTCCTGTTGATGAAGTGGCTTTTAAATATGATTCTTCAGCTTTTGTTGCGACTTCTTCATCTGATTCTTTTTTTATTGTACCTAACATAGTAGATAGATTGGTTTTACAATTTAAGATTGAATCATTTGCTTCTACTTCTATATTACCTATTGTTGTTGAAATAAAAGAGTTTTTAGAGAATATATCTTTTAAGACTACATCTCCTACTGATGCATTTATTATTAGTCTTTTTAAGTTTAGACTATTTACTCTTACTACTCCTAAATCTGTTTTTAGTATTAATTCATATTCATCATCTGGATTTAATTCTACTTCTACTGTTTCTGTTCCTGATGTTTGATTCTTTACTACTTTTTTACCATTTTTTACTATTACTGTTTTAGTACTATACCAAGTATTAGGCATAGTAGGAGTATGTTTTACACCTTCTTCTTTCTCTTCTACTTCTTCTCTTATATAGATACAACCATCATGAATAAATGCTTTATAATCTTCTGGTATATTGATAGAACCAGATCCAGTTTTTAGAGTTATATTTCCAGTATAGGTACTTATATTTAATTTTTTAATATTATCATTTACTTTATATTTTTTCATATTGCCTCCTTGGCTTAGTATTATAACACAAAAAAGAACTAATTGATATTAGTTCCTCCCCATTCTACTACTGTAAAGCCATGTCTTTGTGTCTCTTTAAGTTTTTGTTCTTTTACTTTTATTTTTTTGGTTAATGGTTTATATTCCATACGTATTCTAATTAATGTATCTGGTTTTGGATTAATAGATAGTTTCATATTAGAGTTTATTTCATCCATTGTTTGGAATCTTATGTAGTTATATTTATTCTTTTCTAGTATTGGTAACCAATAAATAATAAACTCTTGAGCTTCTTTTTCATTTAATCCTAGGATCATTAATTTTTCTTCTAGAAATTTAGTAGTATCTTCACCTTTAATGACAAATCCATCTTCTTTGATTGGATTCTTTTTATTTTGTTCACTTTCCCAATATAGAGAATAATAATTTCTTCCACTTTGATCTATTAATGTACCATCTGGTTTGGCAATTACTTTCCATTCTTTAGCATATTTTGGATATGTAACAGTAAAGTTTTCTGGATGATTTACTTTTATTGTTACTTCTTGTTCTTTTTCTGGATAAAGATATATAATTGGCTTCCATTCCGAATTAATACTACATTGAATATCTGGCCATATTGCCCAAAAGTAAGCTATAACAATTAGAATACAGTTAATTATAATTCCCATTATTAAAGTTCTATTACTCATTGTAGTCACCTCCTCTATAATTATATATATCCGGATGATGATTACATGTATCATTAGTTTGTTTCAGAAAACCCCAACCTATTAGTCCTATAATTAATACTATTTGTAATATCCATATAGTTAGAAGAGCTTTACTTGTCTTCTTATATGTTACTCTTTTTATCATATTTCCTCCTATTTATAATCTCTTCCTCGTTTTATTATTTTATCTACTATACTTAAGAATAATACGATTATAAACTCAATTCCTATTGTTATGAAGTATTCTATCCAGAAGTGGGCTGTTGTGACAGATTCTAGATAAATTAATATATAAAACATATGAAATACAATGCATGAGAATAAATAATTTATAAATATTAAACTCCAAGGAAGAGTTGTATTATTTGATAAGTAATTATAAACTAAGATATTTAACATACTACTTATTAAATAAGCACATAATTCTCCTGTTATTGATTGAAGACTTAATGTTTGATTCAGTGAAAAAGACATGATTGCTAAAAAAAGAATTACTGCTACAGCTGCTAAACACATACTTGAGATAGCTTTTTTAGAGCCATATTTTTTCAATATGTAATTTAATATCAAATAAATTACTGGAATAAGTATTATTGAATATGATAGGTTTACTAATACTTTTGGTATTTGGAAAGTATAGACTTTTACTGATTCTGCTAATATTAGTAGAGTTGATAATAAAAGAGTAAAAATCCAACTATCATTATATATAGCATCTTTTTTCATACTAGCCTCCTACTATGTAATTTTAGCATATTTTTTTATGATTTAATAGTGGATTCAAACTTTTTTGCCAATTCTTCTAGATATTCTTTTCGACATTAAAATATAACTGTAAAAAAAAGAAAGAATCTATTTATCTTCTTCCTTTTTATTAATATTGTCAATTATTTCATCAATATGATTACCATAATCTATTGATGTATCATAGATGAATTTTAATTCTGGAGTATGACGTACTTCTACTCTTTCAGCTAATTTTGTTCTTATGAATGATGCTGCTCCATCTAGAGCTTCTTTTGTACTTTCTCTTTTAGCATCATCTAAAACAGTATAATATACTTTAGCATATGATAAATCAGAAGTTGTATCTACACCTGTTATTGTTACAAATTTTATATCTTCATCTTTTATTTCTCTTTGTAAGATCATGCTTATTTCTTCTTGAAAAGCATGATTTAATCTTTCTATTTTAACATTTGGCATTATAACACCTCCTAGTTATTTTTTTATAAGTACTAAATAATCATTTACTTCATCTTTGAAATGTAAATTATAAGCACAGTCTAGAAAGTCTGAACACTCACAACTATGTTCCTCTAGACTATAGAAGTTTTCTAATACTTCTTCGTTAGCATCATTCTTTTTAAATACTGCTAGTGCTGTTTTATCTTCATTAAATCTAATTCTATTTCCTTCAAGATATTCATCCATAGATAATCTAGCAACATAATGTTCAACAATATTATTTTCTGTAATAAATCTTATTTTTACATATACTTTATCTTCTTCTGGTACATGTATATATAATAGTAAGTCATTATCAGTTATTAATTCTTCTTTTAATAGTATTCTTTTTTTTTCTTGTTTTATTGCTTCTTTCATATTCAAGTAACTATCTAGGTATTTCAACAAGCTCGTATACTTCGATAATGTCTCCTTCTTTATAATCTTGACAATTTTCTAAAGTAACTCCACAGTCCATATCCTTTTTAACTTCTTTTACTTGATCTTTTTCATGTTGTAATGTTTTAACTGATCCATTATATACTACTACATCATCTCTTATTATACGAGCTTTAGCATTGTTTTTAATAATACCACTTGTTACATGGCATCCGGCAATTAAACCTACTTTTGAGAATTTAAAGATTTGTCTTATTTCTAATGTACCTATTACTTTTTCTTCAAATTCTGGATCTAACATACCTTTCATAGCTCTTTCCATATCTTCAACTACTTTATAGATGATATCATATGTTTTTATTTCAATACCATATCGTTTAGCTGTTTCAATTGTTGCATTTGAACCACGTACATTGAAGCCAATTATTATGGCATCTGATGCTGAAGCTAGAACGACATCACTTTCAGTGATTGCTCCTACAGCTCCACGAATTACTGTTACTTTTACTCCTTCAACGTCTATTTTTTCTAGAGCATTTTTAACAGCTTCTAAGGAACCATTTACATCTGCTTTAAGTACTACTTTAATTTCTTTTTGTCCTTCTTTAATGCGACCAAATAAGTCTTCTAAAGTCATTCCACTAAAGTTAGTATCTTGCTCTTTACTTCTTAGTTGTCTTTCATTAGCAATTTCTTTTGCTTGTTTCTCTGATTCAAAAGCCATAAACTTATCTCCAGCTGATGGTACTTCAGAAATACCTGTTACTTCAACTGGAGTTGATGGTCCAGCTTCAACAATGTTTTGTCCTTTATCATTCTTTAGGGTTCTTACTTTTCCAGCATAGTTTCCAATTACTATTGGATCTCCTAAACGTAGAGTTCCATTTTGGATTAGTAATGTTGCGATTGATCCTACTTTAGAATCTTTTCTAGATTCTACTACTGCACCTGTTGCATATCTATTTGGATTTGCTTTATACTCTTGCATTTCAGCAACTAATAATATGTTTTCAAGTAGTGCATCTACTCCTTCTCCAGATTTAGCAGAGATTTTATTTACAATTACATCTCCACCCCATTCTTCTGGAGTTAAGCCATTTTCTACTAAACCACTCATTACTTTTTCTACGTTTGCTTCTGGTTTATCAATTTTATTAATTGCAACTATAATTGGAACATTGGCAGCTTTGGCATGATCGATTGCTTCTCTTGTTTGAGGCATAATTCCATCATCTGCTGCTACTATGATGATAACGATATCAGTCATTGAAGCTCCACGTGCTCTCATTTCAGTGAAAGCAGCATGTCCTGGGGTATCTATAAATGTTATTCTTTTACCATTACATTTTACTGAGTATGCTCCAATAGCTTGAGTAATTCCACCAGCTTCACCTGATACGACATCACTATTTCTAATATAGTCTAATAATGTAGTCTTTCCATGATCAACATGACCCATGATAGTTACTACTGGAGGTCTTTCTACTAAGTCTTCTGGTTTATCTTCAATTTCATAATTTTCAAAATTAGAAATATCAGCAGTTTCTTCTTTCTTTAATGTTTTATTATATTCAGAAGCAATTATTTCAGCACTATCATAATCAATGGATTGATTAATATTTGCCATAACACCTAATCCCATTAATTTTTTTACTAATTCTATTGGTGCTACTTCTAATAAGTTAGCTAATTCTGTTACAGTCATTCCTTCTGTATAAAGAATAGTATTTTCATCTTGTTCTACTTCATTACTTTGTAGTTTTTCACGATGTTTATAAATCTTTTTTCTTTCTTTGAAAAAATCTTTCTTATTAGTATTTTTATTTGTGTTTTCTTGCTTCTTAACACCTTTTTTAACTTTAGTAAATGATGTTTCATTATCTAAGTCAATTTTTGTGTTCATAGCAAGTTCTACAGCTTTATCTTCTACTTCTTCATTTTGTCTTTGTTCTTCTAAATCATCTGGATCTTCTCCAATATAATCTTCTTCATCTTGTATTTCATTATCTAATAAAATTATACTTTCTTCATCTAAAGTTGTAGTTTCGTCTACATAGTCGATGCCAATTTTATCACACAAAGCTTTTATTTCATCAATTGTTTTTCCAACGTCATTTGCGTAATCTTCTAATGTCATCATTTAACTCCACCTCACTTTTCTATCATTTTTTTTATTTCTTCATAGACACTATCCTCAATTGTTATTTCTAATCTCTTTTCAAGTATTTTACTTTTTCTTGCTTTTTCTAAAACTTCTAAATCTTTTTTTATGTAAGCTCCTCTTCCATTTACTTTTCCAGTATCATCTACTACTACATCATGTTCTGGAGTACGTACTATTCTTAATAATTCTTTCTTTGGAAGAGCTTCTTTAGTAACAACACATGTTCTTAAAGGTATTTTTTTTACTTTCATAAATACCTCCTATCTAAAGTTAATTCCTGCTTCTCTTGCTTGATCTGTTGTTTTAATATCTATTTTATAATGAGTTAATCTACTAGCAAGACGAGCGTTTTGTCCTTTTTTACCGATTGCTAGAGAGAAGTTATCTCCATCAGCAATAACCATAGCTTCTTGCTTCTTTGGATCAGTAATTGCTACTGTTAACTCTTTAGCTGGACTTAGAGCATTTTCAATAAATACAGCAGGATCTGTATCATATTTAACTACATCTAGTTTTTCGCCATGTAATTCTGAAATGATACGAGCAATACGAGATCCTTTTTCTCCAATACAAGCTCCAATTGGATCTACATTTGGATTTTCTGAGTAAACTGCTACTTTACTTCTTTGTCCTACATCTCTTGCTACACTATAAATCATTACTGTTCCATCATTAATTTCAGGAATTTCTAGTTCAAATAGTCTTTTTACAAAACCAAAGTGTGCTCTACTTAAAAGTATTAACATATTTTTTCCAGTATTATCTACTTTAGATACATATACTTTTATTTGAGAACCCATTTCTATTTTTTCACCTGGTATACAATCTTTTTTAGGTAATATACCATTAGTTCTTCCTAAATCAATGAAATAGTTATCTGTGTCTTCTAAGGCAACTGTACCAATTAATAATTCGTCTTGTTTGTCACCAAATTCTTCCATGATACTATTTCTTTCAGCTTCTCTTATTTTTTGTACTACTACTTGTTTAGCAGTTGATGCTGCTACTCTACCAAAGTCATGTGGAGTTACTTCTGTATCAATTGTATCTCCTACTTCTAACATCTTATCAATTTTTCTAGCATCACTTAATTTAATTTCAGTTTCTGGATTGAAGAATGATGGTTGTTCTTTTTCTTCTGCTTCTTCGTCATTTTCTACTTTTTCAGTATCTTTATCTTCATCTTCAGCATAACTTTCAAATAGTGCATCTTCATATTCTTCTTTAGTCATTTTATCATCATCTACTACTGTTAAATATGAATATACTTTAATATCTCCTGTTGCTCTATCAAATAATACTTTTACATTTGTTTTTGAATTGAAATTCTTTTTATAAGCACTTGTTAGAGCTAATTCCATAGCACTATATACTACTTCTGGATCAATATCTTTTTCTTTAACGATATTATCTAGAGCTTTTTTAAATTCTTTACCATTCATACCAACAAATTGTTCTTCTTTTTTTCTTGGCATTTTAATTATCTCCTTTCTCTTTTGAATAGATATCTAATTCATCAGCATCATCTAATACTTCTAAATTTTCATCTATTATTTTGTTTATTATTCTTGAGGCTTCTGTAATTTTATTTAAGTCAATGACTTCTTCACTATCAAGAACAATATTAAATACTTTCTTTCCTTCTACTTCTTCAGTAAATGCATCATCAACAAAAACATTTAATTCTTTGATACTTGAATTTACTAATTCAGCAATTCTTTCTTTCATAAGCACCTCCTAAATAATAAGGAGTGGAAAACGCTTTCCACTCCTTTCTTGTTTATATTATAACATATTTTTTAAAAATTACAATGTTTTATTTAGTTCTTGCTACTTTTTTTGCTTTTACAGCTTCTACATATTCTTCTGTTAAATCTTCAATATAATCTCTTTCTACTAATCCATCATAGAAGTCATCTGATATTTTGTTTAGACCATTACCAGCAGCTCCTGAAATAGAACATGAGATTGCTGCTATTGAGTCTGCTGCTCCACCTAAGTTTGTAGCTCCTACGACTACTTCTCTAAATGTATCACTATTTAATGTAACAAATAGAGCTGCTTCTAAAGCATCAACTGTATTATCTTCTGATTTTATATCAGTAGCATATAAGTCAGCAATATTTTCTGTTAATATTCTTTTATATTTTCCTAATGCATCTTTATTAACCATAGAATAATCATCATTTTTTAAATCATTATAAGCATCTTCGATACTTGCTCCATTAAATAATTTAATTAATAAATTTGTATAAATATAACAACCTAATTTAGATACATCATTATTATTAGTTAAAGAAGTTGTTTTATCTAACATCTTATATATACTTTGTTGATCTAATCCTTTTACATAACTAAATATAGCAAAAGGTAATGTTCTACTAATTGCAGTTGTATCATCTTCTTTAATACCACAATCTGTAGGTTTCTTCTTATCATTATAGTTTTTAACTACCTTTTCAATAGTATCACTTGGATCGTACATATAATCTCCAGCTAGATAATTTCCTTCTTCAGCATTCATAGCAATTCGATCCATTATGTCATAAGCACTAAATCTTTTATTATTAATATATGAATCCATTGTTGCTAAAGTATTAGCTGTTGCTTCTTTCCAACAACCAGCATCTCTTACACCAAAACTACTATTTTTAAATTTAAGAATTGGTTTTTTTAATAATACTTCTCTTTCTTCATCTTTTGCTTGGTATCCCATAGCATTTCCAACAGCGTGTCCTAACACACTTCCTAAAATTCTTTCCATTTAACTCTCCCCCTCCAATGTGTACACATTATATCATATTTTGTTGGTTTTGTAAAGAGAATGACGTTTAAATAAAGTTTTTCCATACTTTTAACATATCATTATCTTTCTCATATATACCTAGTATTTTATGGTGATATTTAAATATTACTTTATCTTTTATATTAAAAGTATTTTTTATTTTTACTCCATTAGATATCTTTTTTAATAATTCTTCTTCTATTTCTATTACTTGATAATCTAATACTTCTTCTATACTATGTAGAGTATATTTATTATTTTTAATATCTTCAATAGTATTAGTATCTTCAATTGATACTTTACCTTGTTTTGTTCTTTTTAACATAGACATAGTACCGAATACATTCATAGAAGTACATATATCATTGATTAAGCTCCTTATATAGGTTCCTTTAGATACTAATGTTTTAAACATAAAGGTAGTTTTTTCACTACTTAGTAATTCTATTTCTTTTATAGTTACTTCTTTTTTTGGTAACTCTACTTCTATATTATTTCTTGCATATTCATAGAGTTTTTTACCATTTATTTTTATAGCTGAATAGATTGGTACTTGTTGAAGATATGTTTTTTTGAAACTATCAATTGTCTCTTCTAATGGTAATTTATCTGGAATTGGCATATTATCTATTACTTTACCATCTAAGTCAAATGTGTCTGTTTTTATACCAAGTAGTACTCCTGCTACATATTCTTTATCTTTAGCAGTTAATAATTCTACTATTTTAGTAGCTTTACCTAGACATACTATTAATACTCCTTCAGCTATAGGATCTAGTGTTCCAGTATGTCCTACTTTTTTAATACCAAATATTTTGCTTATTTCATTTACTATATCAAATGATGTTACTCCTATTGGTTTGTTTATATAAAGTACTCCACTAAAATCATTTAAATATTCTTCTAGAGTTAAATTATTATTAGAAATTATAGTTGCTGGCACTACTCCTACATATCTTATATGCCATGGTTCATAAGCATATCTAGTTATATCTTCTTTGTTTTTTGGATATCTTAGAATAAAACCATGTTTTGCTAAAAACTTATGTACTTCTTTATAAGTTTCTTCTTTTAAATCATCTTCTACATCTATTAATTCTAAATCAATTGCTAATCCTGTATGATGTTCTGAATATGATGGTTCTGCTACAAAGTTGTTTACATATTCTTCTCCATATGTTTCTAATAGTTTGTTTTTTAATTCTAGTTGATGTTCTATTGATCTATATGAATCATCTATAGCTATTTTTATATTATAGTTTAATAATTCTTTTCTTAATTCTTTAAAGTGTTCATATGTTTCTTTATCAATTAAAATATTGTTATCTTGATAATTTTTTACTTCTATTAGATCTAATCTTTTATTATATGATTCTTTAAATTTATTATTTTTATTTATTAGAATAGTCTTATACATCTAATCACCATGTTTATTATAACATAAAAAGGAGATTACTCTCCTTTTATTTCAAATCGATATTTTTGTTTTATATTAGGATATTTATTTCTATCTACTTCACTAAAGAAATCATTATATTCTCTTATCCATACTGGATTATTATCATATAGACCTTGATATATTACTACTTCTTTTAAATTATCTGAGTCTTTTCCAATAGTTATTATTTTATAATCATTTCCTTTAAAGTGATGGAAAGTAGTAGCTTTATTCTTATCTTCTAATATAGTTATTATATCTATTTCTTTATTATCTCTTTGTATTTTCATATTACTCCTTAAAATAATGATAATTGATTTGAGTCAGGTAAATCTTTTAATATACCCATATCTTTCATTTTATCTATTAGTGTAGCAGATACTTTACCACGTTTTTGGACATCTTCAATACTTAAGAAGGCTCCTTTATCTCGTTCTTCAACTATTTTTTTAGCAACGGTATCTCCTAATCCATCAATACTTGAGAATGGTGGATATATTTCATTATCTGAATTTACTACCCAAACAGTTGCATCTGATTTATATAAGTCAATTGGTAAGAATTTTATTCCTCTAGCAGTAGCTTCTAGTGCTACTTTTAAAGATTCTAATTGACCATTTTCTTTATTTGTTGCTTCATAGCCTTTTACTTGAATATCTTCTATTCTTCTTTTAATAGCATCATAGCCTTCTATCATATTTATGACATCAACATCAGTTGCTTTTGATGAATACCATGAAGCATAGAAATATACTGGCATGTGTACTTTATACCAAGCTATTCTAAAGGCTGATATAACGTAGGCTGCAGCATGAGCTTTTGGGAACATGTATTTAATCTTTTGACATGAATTAATAAACCATTCTGGGATATTGGCTTCTTGCATTGTCTTTACATGTTCTTTCCAAGCTTCTGGTTCTTTTGAAGCTTTTCCTTTACGAACAAATTCCATTATTTTGAAAGCTTTTATAGGTTTTACTCCATTATACATTAAATAAACCATGATATCGTCACGACAGCCTATTGTATCTTTAAATGGAACAATATTATTTTGAATTAATTCTTGGGCATTACCAAGCCATACATCAGTACCATGTGATAGACCAGATATTTTTATTAATTCTCCAAAAGTAGTTGGTTTTGTATCTTCTACTAATTTTATAGTAAATGGTGTACCAAATTCTGGGATTCCTAATGTTCCAGTATTACACATAATCTCATCTGTTGTGACACCTAAGGCTTTTGTAGATGTAAATATTGACATTGTATCTTTATCATCTAATGGTACTTTTAAGATATCAGTATGAGATTGATTTTGAATTAATCTAAGTTGAGTTGGATCTGAGTGACCTAAGATATCTAGTTTTAATAAACATTGATCAATTGAGTGATAATCAAAGTGAGTTGTACGCCATTCTGCAGTTGCATCTTCGGCTGGGAATTGATATGGTGTGAAGTCTGATACTTCCATATAATCTGGAACTACGACTATTCCACCAGGATGTTGTCCAGTTGTTCGTTTTACTCCAGTACATCCCATAGCAAGACGTTCTATTTCTGCAGTTCTCATCTCACCTAATTCTTTATCTTCAAGATAACCTTTGACAAAGCCAAAAGCTGTTTTTTCAGCTACTGTACCTATTGTTCCAGCACGATAGACATTATCTTCTCCAAATAGGACTTTTGTATAAGCATGAGCACTAGCTTGATTTAAATCTGAAAAGTTTAGATCGATATCAGGTACTTTATCAGCATTGAATCCTAAGAAAGTTGCGAATGGCATGTCTTGTCCATCTTTAATCATCTTAGTATGACAATTTGGGCATTCTTTATCTGGAAGGTCATATCCTGATGAGTAATCAGCACCGAAGGCTTTACCATTTTCATCTTCAAAAATAGATAATTTACAAGTCTCACAACGATAGTGAGCTGGAAGTGGATTTACTTCAGTTATGCCCATCATAGTTGCGACAAAGCTTGATCCAACTGATCCACGTGATCCTACTAGATATCCTTCATCATTTGAGTGCTTAACTAGTCTTTGAGCAATTAAGTAGATTGGATCAAATCCTCCTCCTATTACTCCACCTAGTGCTTTTTTAGTAGCTTTTTCTAGATCTTCTCCAGTTAATTTTTCTTCATTGTTTTTATTTAAATATTCTCCTACAAATTCAAAAACTTTATCTTTTCCTTGTAAGAGTAAATCATGTAGCATTTTATGTGTTTTTACTTCATCTGTTTCTTCTTCTGTTATTATTTTAAAGACTATATCTCCATATAGTTCTGTTGCGATACGTTCTTCTATCATATATGGAAGTGGGTCTCCATACCAAGCTGCGGCTTTAGTATAGACTAAGTCTGTTACTACACTTGGACAATCAAGATATTCTTTTCCATCATCTGATTTAACTCTTGGAGAGAATGGTATTCCTCCAGTATCAATAATAACTTCTACGATATCACACATATCAGCTATTTTATTAGTATTTGTTACTACTATTTCATAGGCTTTATCGGCTCCTAAGAAATCAAAGTCTTCTAACATTTCATTGGTTGTTCTAAAATGATTAGAAGGTATTTCTTTGATGTTTGAGCGTGCTAGAGGATGACGACCACCACCAGGTACTTTTTGATTGACAATTATTTCTCTATAGATTTTGTCATCTCTTTTTATATGGTGAACATCTCCTGTTGCGACGATTATTTTTCCGGCTTCTTCTGTTACTCTTATTATTTTTTCTAAGTGAGCAGCTAATTCTACTTTAGTGCCAAAGTCTCCACTTTGGATTAAATGGTCATAACACTCCATTGGTTGTACTTCTACATAGTCATAGAATCTTATGATATTTGATAACTCATCATCTGTTTTTGATTTAGCTTCATTAAATACTTCACTCTCATAACAACCACTACCTATTAGAAGGCCTTCTCTTAGCTCATTTACGACACTTCTTAATATTCTAGGTGTCTTATATAAATAAGTTGTATTTGCTAGTGAGACAAGCTTAAATAGGTTTTTAAGGCCTTGTTTATTCTTTACTAAGAGATTTATATGATGACTTCTACCATATTTATGAATATCTTCTTTAGAGACTAACTTATCTAGATCAGACATTATTTCAATATTACGATTTGATAATTTCTTTAACATTTTATGAAATACTAAAGCTGTTCCTTCTGCATCATAATCTCCTCTATGATGAGCTGATTCATCCCAAGGTACTTCATATCTTTTAACTAGAGCTGATAAACTGTGTCTAGCATATGTATTATCTAGTGTTCTTGATAATTCTAAAGTATCAATAACTGGGTTTTTAAATTCTCCAAAATTATATTTTTTATATGCCATCTCTAAGAATGAAACATCAAACTTAGCATTATGAGCTACCATTGGACAGTCTCCAAACCAGTCAATGAATCTTTTAATGGCATTTTCTTCATTATCTTTATCTTTTAACATATCATCTGTAATATTAGTTATTTCAGTAATCTTAGTTGGTAAAGGTCTACCTGGATTAATTAATTCGTCATACTTTTCTAATATTACACCATCTTTTATTTTTACAGCTCCTACTTCAATTATAGAGTCTGCTCCACCAGCATTAAAGCCAGTTGTTTCAAAGTCAAAGACAACATAAGTTTGCTCTAACATGTTTTTATCATTAGGACGAGTTACTATATCTACTGAATCATCAATCATAGTAAGTTCTGCTCCATAAATAGCTTTGAAGGGCTTTTCTCCTTCTTTTAGATTCTTATTATGAGAAGTTACCATATTAAAGACATGAGGAAAGCCTTGTACACCATTATGATCAGTAATAGCAACACTATTCATACCAAATTTCATAGCAGTTTTAACTAAGTCTGTTTCATCTGCTACTCCATCCATTTGACTCATTTTACTATGAGCATGTAATTCTACTCTTTTTACTTCTGCAGTATCTACTACATCTTCTGTTTTCTTTTCTATTTTTAATATATCTCTTGCATTAAGTACTAATTCTCTAGCAAATTGATCATTCTTAGTATAACCTCTGAATAAGTACCAATTACCTGGTTTAAATTCTTTACAAAGTCTTGCATATTCTTCATCATCTCTTACGAATACTTTGCAATAGATACTATCTGAGTAATCAGTAATCTTTAAAGTAATAATTTTAAAATCTGTTTTAGATGATTCAAATAAGTCTACTCCAAATACTTGTCCTTCTACAACTACATTATTATCTTCTCCAATTAGTGTTTTAATCTTAATTGGGCTTTCTTTTATGCCACGTCCTAGAACACTATTTTCATCTTTTGGCTCTCTTCTATAAGTTTTCTTCTCAGAAGAAGATTCTTCTTTTTTCTTAGGTTCTATTTTAGGCAATTCAATATTATTTAATTCTTCTTGTATTTCTTCTAAGACATTATCTTCATGTCTTAATACTATTTCTATTGGAGTTTCATAACTTAGTTTTTTATAGAACTTAGTTATTTTATTCAATACTTTTTCTAATCTTTCTTTTTCTACTTCTGTTGTAGTAATAAGTATTAATTTATCATCTTCTACTCTTAGACAATCTTCATATATTTCTAATACTTTTAAGTCTTTTTTTAATAATACTAATAAATATTTATAATAACTTAATAAAGTATTTAGATTGATATTTTTAATATTAAATATTATTTCTATTTTTTTTACATTAGGATCTATATTCATCTTTTTAGATTCTAATTCTTCATAGATATCTATTGGTAACAATTCATCTTTATCAATAAATATATTCCAAGAATTAGTTTTTGAATTTACTTTTATTTTGGTAATTTTAGCATCATTAAAATAGGTATAATGTTCTTCATCTATACCTATTTTATCTATTAGTATTTTTATTTTGTCATCCATAGTATTACCCCCTAAAAGTATTTATTGTTTGTTTGTTTTTATAATATGTTTTTTATTACGAATACAGAAGTCTATGAATTCCTCAATATTCATTTTACCTAAGTCTTTGGCATATGGATATTTATCCATATCAAAAGCAATATTATCACGCATCATTCTATTTAATAGTTCATCTTTTGGTACTCTTAAATACATTAACCAATATGGATAAATATCTCTTTTCATACTACTTAATGATGGTGTTCCTGATAGGTAGCAACTTCGACCATTTAGATTAGATGCATGCTCATTTAAAATAGCTAATTCTAAGATAGCTTGTTTAAATATATCTGTTTCTATTGTATAGTTTTTTATCTCTTTACTTAAAATATTATTTAATAATAATAGTAGTATTTCATTAGGATCTTGTTTATTAATATCTTTTCCTATTATTAGTGATTTAGCATCTTTTGTTAATCCAGTTGTATCAATAGTATTAGTCTCTTTATTTACTACATAGATATTAATTTCTCCTATATCTTTTCTAATAATATTAGTCATAAGATTATTAGTATTTTTTTTACTTTTATCCCATAATCTCATTATTTCTAAACGATATTTTTCTGCTTGCTTTTTTAATTTTTCATATTCTTTATTACTTAGCATAATATTATAAATTAAATCATTTGATGGTATAAAGTTTTTAGGATCTTTTAACATAGTTACTTTTTCTTTATAAGTATTATTGTATTCTTCTTTATAATTTAACCATAATTTTTGCTTTAATTTATAAATAGATTCTGATATAGAAGCTTGAAATAAAAGATTCCATATTAGAATATAATCATTCAACATAAATTTTAAATTCATTTTCTACACCTTATTCATTTTTCTATAAATCTATATTATCATAAAATAAAAAAAGTTGGAATAAATTACCAACTTTTTATTCTATTTAAGGAAGTATAAATATCCAAAGTAGCCAGCGACTGCTAAAACACCTAGTATTAATAAGATTAAGATTATTTTTAAGATTAATGGCATATGTGGCTCATTAAAATCTAATGACATATCTAAGTCTTTATCAGATAAATCCATACTACGAGTATAGAAGTCTTCATCAGCATCTTTTACTGTTTTTACTTCACCAGTTATTGTTTCTATCTTTTTCTTATCTTTTTTATTTTTCTTTTTAGATTTCTTATCTTCTTCAACTACTTCTTCTTTTTCTTC
>CAMOYT010000019.1 GCA_946630315.1 uncultured Bacillota bacterium
TAGTGGAACTGTAAAAGGTAGTTCAGTTAAAATAAGTGATAGTGTTGGAAATACTAAAACATGTAGTTATGATGTTTATGTTGATAAAGAAGCTCCTAGATATGTATTTAATAAAAAAGGAAAAGATATTTGCGTTTCTGAACATTATAATACAGAATTACTTAGTGGAACAGTAAATACATCGGCAGGAAGTTGGGAACCATCAGTATCTTGCTCTTTCTCGATAACATATCCTGGATATTGGTATTATAGTATTGATGTAACTTGTGATGATGGTATTGGCTCTGGTTGTGATGAATCAAAATTTAAATCAATTTGGGAACATAATGGTCTTGATGTCTATAGAGATGGAAAAGTAGTTAATAGATGTGGCAATTCAGCTACAAAGACTTTTATATATAGTAAAGACTGTCGTTACTCTATAGGTATTGGTTTAGACGTTAATAGAATGTATTATATTAATGAATATGAAATAGTAGCTGATAAAGTCGGAAATGAATCCAAGGTATATTATTTTAAAGCAAATGGATATATACATTATTAGGAGGTTATATGGGTAAAAAAAAGAACATAATTATTATAGTGGTAGCAATTGTTTTAATACTCTTAGGTCTTTGTTTTGGAATAGTTAAATCATCTAACTCTTCTTTAGATAAAAATAAGATTCAAAAAACAAAAGAAGTAGATAATCGTGCCAAGGCTTTATCAATACTAGAAAGTAATTTAGGTGATGATGTTTCAAAATTAAAATTTGTTAAGAATGAGGGTAATTTCTATTATTATAAATTAAATGATGAAATTACTTATATTGTAGATATTAATACTGAGACATATAAATTAAAGTATATTATTAAAAGAGGACAAGTTCCGGAAGATAATTGAAAGAAGTAGATTTTTAGTCTACTTTTTTCTTGCTTTTTAATAGAATAGTAGTATAATCAATATGAAAATTATTTTCAATTTGAGGTGGTATATTGACTTATAATACTAAACAAAAAGATATGATATTAGACATAATAAAAAAGAAGAAAAGTAGTTTTCTAATAAAAGAAATTTATGATGAGATGAATGAAGAAGTAGGTCTTACTACTATTTATAGATTTATTGATAAATTGGTTAATGATGGTAGAATATCCAAAATGATAGGAGAAGATAATTTAACTTATTATCAATATTTAGAAGAGTGTGATCATAAAAATCATTTTTATTTAAGATGTGATGTATGTGGAAGATTAGAACATGTTGATTGTGACTGCATTGAAGAATTAAAAAAACATATATTTAATCATCATAAATTTTCTATGGGTATGGAAAATATAATTATTAATGGATTATGTAATAAGTGTGGAGGAAGATTATGAGTTTATTAATTACATTTATATTAGGTATATTTTTTATAATAGGTGCTTTAGTTATAAAATTTTCTAAAAATACACATTTTATTGAGAATATGAGTGTTAGTATTGCTTTAGGTGCTATGACTTCACTTGTAATATTTGATTTATTGCCTGAAATGTTAGAGCATATGGAAGGTGTTTCTATAATTTGGTTAATCCTTTTAATTATACTTGGTGTTGTATTATTAAAAGTATTGGATTTGTTTATTCCAGAACACGATCATGAACATAGTCTTCATCATGATTGTAGTGAAGAAAATTTAGTTCATATTGGGATTGTATCTTTGGTAGCAATAGTTTTACATAATGTAATTGAAGGTATGGCTGTATATAGTTTGTCTATTGAATCTTTAAAAGTAGGAATACTTGTTGCTTTAGGAGTTGGTCTTCATAATATTCCAATGGGTATGATTATTGCTTCTACTTTAGAACATGAAGATAAAAAGAAGAAAATGATAGCTTATGGGCTTGCTACTTTATCTACTTTTATGGGTGGATTAATTATGGCTTTAATTAGTTCTTTTATTACTGATTTTGTTATTGGTATATTGATATGCATTACATTAGGAATGATATTATATATTGTATTATTTGAACTTCTTCCTCATGTATTACATGGAGAACATAAGAAACAATCTATTATTGGAATAATTATAGGTATATTAGTAATTATTGTTAGTGGTTTGTTTGAATAATAGTGAGTTATAAAAATATGATTTAGAATATTAGAGCTAGTAAATAGCTCTTTTTTTGTTATAATAATGTAGGTGATATGATGAGAAAGAGAAGCATAATTTTTATTCTAAATATATTAATAATTATCATTATATTATTTGTTATTAAAAGTCATGATAATAGTGTCATGTATCCAAATAAAGCTTTAGAAGTGGGAGATGGTAATATAGTAATTTCATGTGTTGGTGATAGTATTACTTATGGTTATGGATTAAGTAATAGAAATGATAGTTGGGTCTCTCTTCTTCCTAGTAAATTAGGTGATAAATATAAAACAATTAATTATGGATTAATTAAGAGAACGTTATTAAGTGGTGGTGACTATCCATATTTTAATGAGTCTTTAGCTAAAGAGTTTTTAGAAAATGATACTGATAAAATTATATTTATGTTGGGATCTAATGATAGTAAAAAGATTAATTGGAACAAAGATTTATTCTATGAAGAATATGAAGATGTAATTAATAGATTAATAAAAAAAGTAGGAAGAAATAATTTATATATTATGATTCCTCCTAAAATATTTATTAATAATCCTAAGAGTGATGATGCTAATGATGATAATTTATTAGAAATAAAAGAGATAATTAATGAGATTGGTTCTAGTAATGGAGTTAGAGTAATTGATTTATATAGTTTAAGTGAAGAACATAGTGATTGGTATATAGATGGTCTACATTTAAATAAAACTGGTAATAAAGAAGTTGCAGAAGAAATTTCTAAAATAATAAAAGAGTAGTATAAATTACTCTTTTTTTGGTATAATTATAATAGAGGTGAGTAGTATGAAAAAGAAAATAAGTTTATTGTTATTTATATGTTTAATAGTACTTACACTTACTGGTTGTAGAACTAAAGAAATAAGTGTAGATACTTTTAAAGAAACAATGACAAAAATGGAGTATGAGGTAGAAGAAGTAGAAGAGGGTACGGATGTTTTAGATAAAGGTTATGTTGCTAGAGATAAAGAAAATAATTATGAAATTTATTTTTATAAATTTAAAAGTAATAAAGATGCAAGAAGAGTATTTAATTCAGCAAAAAATTATTTTGAAGAAGATATAGAAGGTAGCTATGTTAGAACAATTATTGGGATGGTTGTATTTGATAAATACTCATTAAAAAGTGATGGAAAATATCAAGTTGTTACTAAAGTTGGAAAGACGGTTTTATATGTAGATGCTGATAATAAATATGAGAAGGATATAAATGAGGTATTAGATAAATTAGATTATTAAAAAGGACTTTTTTACAAGTCCTTTTATATTTCCAAATGGGCCATGATTTAACGTGTTTACGAAAAATCGACACAAATCTATCAATTGAGCTTTTCTCAATTACTTGAGTAAAATATACCACTTTTTAAGAAAAATGAAAATATCGAAAATATGTTTAGTTTTTTACCTTAATAGTTAGACAATTATATAAATCTATGTTAATATGTATTAAGAGGGAAAATAAAAAGTCATGCGCCAACATGACTTTCCCTCATAATAGGTAGTGCCTATTATAAAATAACAATACAAGAATAAAACTTAAAAATGCTTTTAGGAACACTTGCTATCTTATTCTCTATTTTTATGATACAGCAAAAATATTGCTGTGTCAATGGCGTTTATAATAGCATAAGTAAATACATTAGTCAAGTTTTATTAAGAAAGGAGGTTAGTGTATTTAAATTGTTATTTTGTAGGTACTCCTATTAAATAATAAAGAATAGGAGATGATTAAATGGCAAAAGTAAAAACAAAAATAGATGATGGTTTTAATCCTGAACTTGTTGAAACTGCCTTTTTTGATGGTGAATTAGAAATTCCAATAGTTAAGGATACTAATCAACCATTACCAACAAAAGTTATTCCTTTTAGTCAAAGGAATAAAAGTACTAATTATGATGAGTATATAATTTTTTATGAAAATGATTTGAAATTTGGAGATGTATTAGTAAATCCTGATGCTTACATTGAAGAATTCAAAAAATTTAAAGGAATAATATCTTTAGATAATTCTGTTTATATAGATAGTCCTTTAACTGTGCAAATAGGTAATGTATATAAAAGCAGAGCTTTAGCTCATTATTTTCAAGAACATGGTATAAATGTAATACCTAACTGTAGATGGGGAGATGAAAGAAGCTTTACTACATCTGTTCTACCTGAAAAATTTGCTTTTTTAGGAATACCTAAACACAGTATTGTAGCTATAGGAACTTATGGCTGTAATCAAGGTAAGGAAGAAAAACATTATTTGCGAGAAGGACTACGCGCAATGTTAGATGAAATAGAACCAAGATGTGTAATTGTATATGGATCTATGCCAGCAGTTGTTTTTGAAGAATTTAAGGAAAAAACTAAATTTATTCAATTTGATGATTGGACAACACAAAAGAGGAGAAAACATCATGGGAACAACTAAGTCGGGTAGATATTTAAACACAAAGGGAAGTGCTAGAACTGTTAGTGATTATGCATTAATTCATTCAAGCGAAGGAGCATTTGTTAAATCGATAAAAGCAAAAGAAGAATTTAGACTTGATAATGGTGGACATAGTCAGAAGGGATTAGAACTATTGAAAAAATTAAATATCGAGTATAATATTACTGATACTTATTCTAATGGAGTAAGAGTCGGTAATGTTCCTAATCACAAAAAGAAACTTAAACGTATTGGAAACAATCAATCATGGTTTCCTTCAACTTGGAATGACAAGGATATTCGAAAAGCAGGAGAACATGTAGCAGGTTTAAAGAACAATAGAAAAGCTAAAAATGGTGAGACCATTTATGGCAATTATAAAGGTGTTAGAGTCGGTGTAATAAAAACAAATGGTATAATAGCTACGATATTTCCAGATTCTAATCAATATAAAACCATAAGGAGGAAAAGAAAATGAAATTTAAAGATGAATTCAAAAAAGTAATTAAGGAAATAAGTGAACTAGATATTAATAATGATTTTGAACATGAGAAACTATGTAAAAAGGAACTAGAAATAGTTACTAAAGATATAAATGTTACAATTAATTACTTAAAAATGGAATGTACACCAAATGAGTTTTCATGGTTGAGTGAAATATTTAGAGAGATAGTTGAAATATGTCCATCACAAGAATTTGTTGATGAACTATATAAACTAGCCGAGAAGTATCCTGAAGAGACAGAAAAGTATAACGTTATGAATTTCATTAATGAGGCTGCAGGATACTTAGAAGAAAAATAAAAAAAGAATAGCGAAAGCTATTCTTTTTATGTTCCAACTGGGGCGTCGTATGAGAATCGAACTCATGCATACTAGTGCCACAAACTAGCGTGTTAACCACTTCACCAACGGCGCCATGTATAAGTATTTTAACAAAAGAAGTTATATTTTTCAAGTATTTTTAGATATTTTTATGTATATTTGTTATAATTATTATGGTGATGATAGCATGATACCTTTTCAATATAATAATGATGAGTCTTTTAATTTTATTAAAAGAATAAATAAAATTAGTATTAGAATAGATAGTGTAGTAGATTATGATCAGTTAAGAAGAATGGATAAAGATGAATTATTTACTACTATTAAATCATTTTTTAAAGAGATGTTTCCAGTAATTTATATTGATTTGGAAAGATTACTTATTAATGATGCGAAAGGGTTTGTTGATAATAGTGGAATTATTCCTAGAAAGATAAGTCATCAGATTAAGTATGTATTTAATAAAGAATATGAAGAGTCTGTTACTAATAGAAATCTTAGCTCTATAATTAATTTAAATGGTACTATTAGTGATTATTTTACTTTGGCTTGTGAATATATACATTTAATTAGTTATTATAATTCAAAAAATGGTAATGAAGATTTAAAAGAAGTAGAAAGTTTTTTTGTAGAGAGATTATTAAGTGAATATTTATTGAATAAGGGTTTAATTAATTTAGATGAAGCTAATAATTTTGAAAAGATTAGAATAAATAAGTTATATGATGCAGTTAATTATTGTAATGAAGTTATTGATGGCAATAATGGTAATCATGCTAAGTTTTCTAAAAGTATGGCTATAATATATGGAGAAGCTATTAGTAATCAATTATATATTTTATATAGGCAAGATGAAGATAAGATAGTTAGATTATTTGAAAATTATATTAGAGATAGAGATACTTATAATAATATTAATTTGTTGTATGAATTATTTTTACTTGATGAGAGAGAAGTTATTAATAGTTATAGTAAACATATTAATAAAATTAAAAGTATTCCTTTGATGGAATCTAATTATGATACTAAAGATAGTATTAGTTTTTTTGATAGAATTAAAAAATTGTTTGGAGGTAGCAAAAGGTAATGGAGAAGAAAGAATATAAAATAACAATTGGTAATTTTTTTAGACATTTACATGTAGTAAATAAACATAGATTTACTGTTTTTAAATTATGTTGTAGAGCTGGTATTCCTTGGCAAGGATTAATTCATGATTTGTCTAAATATTCACCAACTGAGTTTTGGGAAAGTGTTAAATATTTTCAAGGTACTTATAGTCCGTTAAGAGAATGTAAAAATGATATAGGTTATAGTAAAGCTTGGTTACATCATAAAGGAAGAAATAAACATCATTATGAGTATTGGTATGATTTTGATGCTCCTATTAAGGCTGCTATTATGCCTTTTAGATATTATGAAGAACTAGTTTGTGATACTTTAGCAGCAGGTATGACTTATAATGGTAAGAATTGGAAAAGAGATACACAATTAAATTATTGGAATAGAGTAAAAGAAAAAAATGGTAAATATATTCATCCACAAATGGTTGAATTAATTACTAGAACTTATGAAGATGTAGCAAAATATGGAATTAAAAAAGTAGTTAATAAAAAGTATTTAAAAAAATTATATAAAAAATATGTAGGTGATAAATATGAGTAAAGGCCTTTTACATTTCTTTTTACTTTTTGCCTTATTTCTTTTAATAAATAGTTTTTATGTATTTCCTTTTATAGATTTATTATTTTTGCTTGTTTTACTTTGTTTAGCTATTTTAGTTATGGTTATTATAGAAATTCATAATTTTAAACAAAAAGAAATAATTGGTGTGGAGAAGGTATTATCAATTATTTGCTTTATTATTTGTATTATTAGCTTTTTTGTAGTTCTATTTTTTACTCCTGATCCTAATCAAAGAATTGTCTCTCAATGGCAAAATGTAAGCAGTTATAGTGATAATGATTGATTTTTTTAAAGAAATATGTTATAATATGTGCACATATGGAGGAGAGATTTATATATGAGCAAGACTAGAAAAGTCATGCACGTAGAAGTTTTTGATTTTGATAGTGACACTATGGCTTATGCTAAAGATAGTGGTAAAAATCAATTTGGTTATAAGTACCATACAGATTATTTACAAAATGGAGAGGTTGTTAAAAGTGATCCTGAAGTAAATAGTGTAGAAAGAGGTGCTTATTACTACAATAAATTTGGTTTAAATATTAACCAATTAAATGGATTAAGAAGAGTTGTTAAGAAGGCTCAAGGCAATAAGAGTATCTATCCATTTACATGGGAAGATGGTAGTGTAGAAGCCATTGTTAGAGGTGGTTCTACTATTACTTATCGTGGTGAGCATACTGAAGACTTTTACCAAAAAGTATTGAAAATAAAATAACAGTCTATACTGTTATTTTTTTACTCTATTAATTAGCACTCTCTATTGACAAGTGCTAAAAAGTGAGTATAATTATTGTTGAGGGGTGATAATATGTATGGTTATCCAGAAGAAAATAATGAAAATGTATTAGAAAAATATGGTCGAGATATTTGTAGTCTTGCTAGGGAAGGAAAGATTGATCCTGTTATTGGTAGGGATGAAGAAATACGTAGTATTACTAGAGTATTATCTCGTAAGACTAAAAATAATCCGGTACTTATTGGTGAACCTGGTGTTGGTAAGACTGCTATTGTTGAGGGGCTTGCTTTAAGAATTGTAAAGGGTGATGTCCCAAGTTCTTTAAAAAATAAAACTATTTGGGAACTTGATATGGCTGCACTTGTTGCTGGAGCTAAGTTTCGTGGTGAGTTTGAAGAAAGACTTAAAAATGTTTTAAATGAGATAAAGAAAAGTGAAGGAGATATCATTTTATTTATTGATGAGATTCATACAATAGTAGGTACAGGTAAAGCTGAAGGAGCAATGGATACTTCTAATATTTTAAAGCCAATGCTTGCTCGTGGTGAAATTCATGTAATTGGTGCTACTACATTAAATGAATATAGAATGTATATTGAAAAAGATGGAGCACTAGAGAGACGTTTTCAAAAAGTAAAAGTAGAAGAACCTAATGTAGAAGATACTATTACTATACTTAGAGGTTTAAAAGAGCGATTTGAAATTCATCATGGAGTTACTATTCAAGATAAAGCTTTAATTAGTGCTGCTACTTTATCTAATAGATATATTACTGATAGATTTTTACCAGATAAGGCAATTGATTTAGTAGATGAAGCTTGTGCAACTATTAGAGTACAGATGGATTCTGTTCCTTTTGAGCTAGATAATTTAACACATAGTATTATGAAATTAGAAGTAGAAGCTCAAGCTCTTAGAAAAGAAAAAGATGAAGTTAGTGTTAAAAGATTAGAAAAGATTAATAATGACTTAATTGGTTTAAAAGAAAAAGAAAAAGAACTTAGTGAAGCTTGGGAGAAAGAAAAGAATATTAATAAAGAAATTAGTCGTAAAAAGAAAGAAATAGAAGATGCTAAATTTAGATTAGAGCAAGCTGAGAATGATTACGATTTAGAGAATATGGCTATATTAAAACATGGTGAAATTCCTAGACTTGAAAAAGAATTGGCTGAATTAAATAGTATAGAGAAGAATAAAATACTTAGTGATACTGTTACTAGTGATGATATTGCTAGAATTATTGCTAAATGGACTAATATTCCTGTTACTAAGTTAATAAGTAGTGAAAAGGAGAAATTATTATCTCTTGAAGACAATATGAAAAAACGTGTAATGGGACAAGATGAAGCATTAAAACTTGTTAGTGATGCTGTTATTAGAAGTAGAAGTGGTATTAAAGATCCTAATAAGCCAATTGCTAGTTTCTTATTTTTAGGTCCAACTGGTGTTGGTAAGACTGAGGTTGCGAGAACTCTAGCTTATGAGTTGTTTGATGATGAAAAACATATGATTAGAATAGATATGAGTGAATATATGGAGAAGTTTAGTGTATCTAGACTTATAGGATCTCCTCCTGGCTATGTTGGATATGAAGAAGGTGGACAATTAACAGAAGCAGTTAGACGTAATCCATATAGTATCGTATTATTTGATGAAGTTGAAAAGGCTCATCCAGAAGTTTTAAACTTACTTTTACAAATACTTGATGATGGTCGTATTACTGATAGTAATGGTAGATTAGTTGATTTTAAAAATACTATTATTATTATGACTAGTAATCTTGGTAGTGAACATATATTAGAGGGTAATACTTCTCTTGTTATGAATGATGTTAGAGAGCATTTCAGACCAGAATTTATTAATAGAATTGATGAAGTCATTGTCTTTAATGCTTTAAGTAGAGATGCTATTATGTTGATTCTTGATAAGATTATTAAAGATATTGAAAATAGACTTAGAGATATTAATTTAAAAATAGAACTTAGTGAAAATGCTAAAAGAGAATTTATTAATCAAGGATATGATATTAACTATGGGGCAAGACCATTGAAAAGATTGGTTAGTAGAACGTTAGAAACTGACTTATCAAAATTATTAATAGAAGGTACTATTAAGAGTGGTAATACTGTATATGTTGATTTTGTTAATGATAAGTTTATTATAAATAAGAAGTAATACTTCTTATTTTTTTTATTATGTGCTATAATATATGAACTTGGAGGAGATAGTATGGAAATAAAGGAAGAAGAATTAGAATTGTTAAATTCTTTATTTGATGTTTTTGAAATAGATAGATTTAATGAAGGGTTTAGTCATGTAGAAGAAGTCGGTGTAGAAGATAATACTTTTAAATTTAGAGGATTAGATATAGTTAATAATAATATTAGAAAATTAGAAGTAGATTATAAACTATTTGCTAAAACAGGTAGAATATTTGAAAGAAGAAGAAAAATAGATGATCATAAAGATATAATAGTTGAGAATACTTTGGAGTTTTTAACTGATGATAGTAATATTATGATTACTGCTCAAAGATATGTTAGAGATGATTATTCTCTTAGTAAAAGAAGAAGAGCTGGATATATTGAACATGAAGGAATTGGTGAATTTCCAGTTACTAGAGAATTAGATAAAGCTAGAGAAAAAGTATATAAGAAATAGGAGACTATTTCTTTTTTTTGTGATAATATTATGGTAGAAGGAGAGAAAAAATATGAAAGCATTAAGAATTACAGGAATAGTTTTAATTAGTATTTTTATGGTCATTGTTACATGTTTATTTACTTATAGTTTTGCATTTAAAGAAATGGTTAAAGGAGTTGCTACTGATATTATTGATTTTTCTAGTATTGGTAATAGTGAACTAAATATGAGTAGTGTTACTGATGATCCTAAAGTAAAAGAAATAATGGAGAATAAAGATGTACAAGATTTTATTAATAAGTATATTGATACTACATTAGAAGGATTTAGTGGAAAAGATGTTGATGTTGATTTATCAGGTGATTTAATTGAATTAATTGAAAATAATAAGGAAGTATTTAATGAAGCTGGTATTGAAATATCAGAAGACGATATTAATGAATTTAAAAATAGTGATGATTATAATGAATTAAATAAGCAATATAGTGAATTGTTTGATGAAGTTAGAGAAGATACTAGTAATAGTGAAATGGGATTTATTAGAACATTTAGTTTTATGGGTACTAATAGTTTTAGAATTGTTTGTTTAGTATTAATATTTGTATCTGTACTATTAATTGGTTTATTATCTTGGAGTTTATACAAATGGTTATTACCAATAGGAATTGATTCTTTAATATCTGGTGTTTTAACTTTAAGTGGTGGAGTGTTAATTAGTATGTTTAGTACTGCTGTATTAAAAGGTTATACTATTAAAACGATTAGTTTATTTGCAACTGGTGGAGCATTATTAATTGTTGGTATTATTATGATTATTTTATATGTAATATTTAACAAGAAAGGTAAGAAAAATGAAGTATCCAAAGTTTCTGAATAATGAATCAACACTAGGTGTAGTAGCTTTATCAGCAGGTGTTGGTGATAATTTAGAAGAATATAAGAGAAGTATATTTCATTTAGAAGAGAGATTTAATGTAATAGAAACAGCTAGTGTTAGAAATGTAGGTGAAAGACCAGCTAGTGGTAAGATTAGAGCAGAAGAGCTAGATAAACTAGTTGTTGATAAAGATGTTGATATGATTATGTGTGCATCTGGAGGAGATTTCTTATATGAGATACTTCCATATGTTAATTTAGAAAATATAGCTAATAATCCTAAATGGTATATGGGAGCAAGTGATCCTACTAGTCTTTTATATTTAATTACTACATCATGTGATATAGCAACATTATATGGATATAATGCTCATAGTTATGGGCAAGAAGAATTGGATAAAGCTCAATTAGTTAGTCTTGATTATATTAATGGTATTATTAGTAAACAAGATAGCTATTTAATGTATGAATCTAATAAGAATTTAAGAGTTAATAATAATTTTTATTTGGATAAGGAAGTATATTGGGAAAGTTTAAATGGAGATGTAGATATTACGGGAAGAATTATTGGTGGTTGCTTTGAATGTCTACGTAATTTACTTGGTACTAGATTTGATAAAACTAGTGAGTTTATTGAAAAGTATAAGGATGATGGCATAATATTTTATTTTGATATATTTAGTACGGAAGCTACGGAGTTTTATCTTACTATGTTACAAATGAGGGAAGCTGGTTGGTTTAAATATTTAAAAGGAATAGTAGTTGGTAGAGTACTTTTTCCAAGTGAGTTTGCAATGACATATCAAGGGGCTCTTAGAGAAGCTTTTGATGTACCAATAATATTTAATGCAGATATTGGACATGTTTATCCTAAGATGACTATTATTAATGGAAGTATATGTCATGTTATTTGTAGTAATGGTTCTGGTAGTTTAGAATTTGAGTTGAGGTAATTATGAATATAGAGAAAGAGATAGATGAAATAAAGAAAAGAAATAGACGAGTTGAAAAAGATAAAGAATGGGAAACATCTTGGACTAGAAGAATTTGTATTGCGATACTTACTTATATTGTTGTAGTTATATATAATTATATGATTAGTAATTATAGTAATATTTTTTTAAATAGTATTGTTCCAGTTATTGGATTTATATTATCAACATTATCTTTGAAATTAGTTAGAAAAGTGTGGGAGAAGAAAAATGGATGATGAAGAATTAGAAAGAACAGGTATTTTACAATCTATTAGTAAATATGATGATGATGAGTCATATATTTTAGAAATAGTAGAAGAATATGAAGATAGAATTGATTATTTAGATATAGATGAAGATAAGAAGAAGGAAATAAAAAAACTTTGTCTTGAGATAAAAAGAACAGAAAATGAAGAAGAGATGGAAGAGTTATATTCTAAATTAAAAGAATTAGTCGAAGAATAGTGTAAATACTTGTAAAATAGGGAATTTAGGTTGATATATAATCTTTAAAACATGATATAATCTAATACTTGTAGGAGGGGAGATTATATGGGACTATTTGATGAATTTGTTGAATATATTAGTAGAATTACTACTGTTGATAAAAATCTATTGTCTTTAGTTATATCTACTATAGTAGTCTTATGTGTTTTTTCTATTATTAAGAAGTTAATACAAATATTTATTAATAGAAAAATGAGTGGTAGACGTGAATTTTTTACTAATCAATTTATGAAGGTAATAGTAAATTTATTAGAGGTTTTAGCACTTCTTGCTATATGGAGTGCATCTATTAAAAATTTAATGACTTTAATCAGTGTTATATCAGCTGCGATGACAATTGCATTACGTGAAGTAATTGTTAACTTCTTCTGTGGAGTTTATATAAGAATAAAAAGACCATTTAAAGTAGAAGATAGAATAGAAATTGATGAAATACGTGGAGATGTTATGAGTATTTCTCATTTTGAATTTGAAATTGTAGAAGTTTCTACTAAAGAAGAAAATGGTCAATCTACTGGAATAGTAGTTACTTTTCCAACTTCAGTAATTCTTACTAAGCCTGTTAAGAATATTACTAAAGGATTTAAATATGTATGGAATGAATTAGTAATTAAAGTTGATATGGATTGTGATTTAGTAAAAAATAAACAGGAAATATATAAGATTGTTAATGGTTTAGAGACTATTAAAAATATTCCTAAAAAGATGAAGCATGAGATTGAACTTATTAATTCTAATAATAGAATATATTTTAATCAGTATGATCCTATGATTTATACTAAGATAGTAGATGATCATATTGAACTTACAGTTAGATATTTAATGCATCCTAAAAAAGCTAGGTATGTTGAAAGTGTTATTTGGAATAAGATATATTTAGCTTATAAGGATAAGAAAATTCAATTATATACAAAATAAAAAGAGCAATGCTCTTTTTTAGTTTACTAATTGGTCTACTTTTGAAATAACATAATTTCTAGTAGCATCTATATCTTTACCTAAAGTAATAGAAAATTCTTCATATAGACATTCTTCTGCTAATTCAAAGTAGTTTTTATCTGTTTCTGTTACTTTTTTCTTTTTAGCAAGACGTTCTTGATTATTTAAATAAGTAGTTTTAATAATTCTTATTAAATCTTCATGAGTACCATTTTGTAATAATTGTCTATAAGTAGACTCTAGGTATTTTTTATCAGTATCGATTAGCTCGATTTCTGGAATTTTTTCTAATAATTTATCTAATTCTTCTTTAGAAATGATATCTCTTATTTTATCAGTAGTTGTTGGGATTTGAATCTTTAATGATTCATCTTTTATAGGTCGTAAAATATAATATTTGATACCATCTCTTTCTTCTAATTTTTCTACTCTACATACTTGTTTACCGTAGATTAAATAGTCATCTTCTTTATACATTTCGCCCTCCCTTTAGTAAGTAATTTCTAATTACAGTTATATATTTTAACATAAAAATGGATATTTTTCTAGAAAAAAATAATAATTAGCACTTAATATTGACAAGTGCTAAAAGAAGTGGTTTAATACATTTTAGGAGATGATTATATGGAAAAGAAAGAGTTTAAATCTGAATCTAAAAGATTATTAGATTTAATGATTAATTCTATTTATACTAATAAAGATATATTTTTAAGGGAGTTAATTAGTAATGCTAGTGATGCACTTGATAAGTTGTATTATAGATCTTTAACTGATGAGTTAGATATTTCTAAAGATGAATTAGAAATAAATCTAGCTTTTGATAAAGATAAGAGAACTATTACTATTAGTGATAATGGTATTGGTATGACTAAAGAAGAATTAGAAGAAAACTTGGGTACTATTGCGAAGAGTGGTTCTTTATCATTTAAAGAAGATATGACTGGTGATGAGAAAGCTAATATTATTGGTCAATTTGGTGTTGGTTTTTACTCAGCTTTTATGGTTAGTAAGAAGATAGAAGTTACTACTAAGGCATTAGATAGTGATGATTCTTATAAATGGGAAAGTGAAGGAGTAGATGGTTATTCTATTACTAAAGCTAAAAAGAAGGATCGTGGAACTGAAATAGTTTTATATATTAAAGATGATACTGATACTGATGACTATTCTAAGTATTTAGATCAATATGAATTAAAGAACTTAGTTAAGAAATATTCTGATTATATTAGTTTTCCTATTAAGATGGAATGTTCTCATGAACATTTAGTTGATGAAAAGAAGAAAAAATATGAAACTCATACTGAAATTGAAACATTAAATAGTATGGTTCCAATATGGAAAAAAGATAAAAATGAAGTTAGTGATGAAGATTATGATAATTTCTATATGGATAAATTTAGTGATTATGATAAACCTTTAAAAGTAATTACTTCTAATGTAGAAGGTATGGTTTCATTTAAGAGTTTATTATTTATACCTAGTCATGCTCCATATGATTACTATACTCAAGATTATGAAAAAGGACTTAGTCTTTATTCTAATGGAGTATTAATTATGGATAAATGTAGTGACTTATTACCAGATTATTTTAGTTTTGTTAAAGGAGTAGTTGATTCAGAAGATTTGTCTTTAAATATTTCTCGTGAAGTATTGCAAGAATCTCATAGTTTAAAATTAATTGCTAAAAACATTGAAAGCAAGATTCGTAAAGAATTGGAAACTATGATGAAGGATGATAGAGAACAATATGAATCTTTCTTTAAGACTTTTGGTGTTCAATTAAAGTATGGTGTTTATAATAACTTTGGAGCTGATAGAGATAAATTAAAAGATTTAGTAATGTTCTATAGTTGTAAACATGATAAATTAATTTCTTTAGATGAATATGTTAAAAATATGAAAGATGATCAAAAAGAAATTTATTATGCAGCTGGATCTAATATTAATAAGATTAAGAGTTTACCACAAGTTGAAAGAGTTACTGATAAAGAATATGATGTTTTATTACTTACTGATTATGTTGATGAGTTCTGTATTACTGCTATACAAGAATATGATAGTAAGAAGTTTATGAATGTTGTATCAGAAGATTTAGATTTAGATACTGAAGAAGAAAAAGAAAAATTAAAGAAAGCTAATGAGAAATCTGAAGATATGTTTAAAGCTATGAGTGATTTACTTCCTGAAGTAGATGAAGTTAAATTTAGTAATTCATTGGGTAAACATCCAGTATCTCTTACTACTAAGGGAGATGTATCAATTGAGATGCAAAAAGTATTTGATGCTATGCCTAATGATATGGGTATTAAAGCTAAGATGATACTTGAAATTAATGAGAAACATCCTATTGGTAAGAAGATGAAGAAGTTATTTAAGGAAGACAAGAAAGAGTTTGAGAAATTTACTAAGATCTTATATAGTGAAGCTAGAATAATAGCTGGTCTTCCTATTGATAATCCTACTGAGATTAGTAGTTTAATATGTGATGTTATTTCTAAATAATTGTAAAGTTTTACAAAGATAATCTTTTTGATTATCTTTTTTTGTTTTTATAGTATATAATTATATTAGAATAGAGGGATGTATATGAATTTAGATGGTAGAGTGTGTATAGTTACTGGTGGAGCTATGGGAAATGGATTAGGTATTGTTAAGAGATTTCTAAAGTATGGAGCAGAAGTTATAATACTTGATTATTCTGATGAAATATTTGCTACTATTGATAGATTAGCTCATCCTAAACTTAGTGGTTATAAAGTGGATATTCGTGATAAAGAAGCTATTAATGAAATAGTAGAAGACATAATAAATGATTTTGGTAAGATTGATGTACTTGTTAATAATGCTGGTGTTTGTATGCTAGAAAAGTTTGTTGATATGGATGATGAATTAAGAGATAAACACTTTAATATTAATATAATTGGTACATGGAATTTGACTAAAGCAGTAGTTCCTCATATGATTAATAATCATTATGGGAAGATAGTTAATTTAAGTAGTGTTACAGGACCTATGGTTGCTGACTCTGGTGAGGTTGCTTATGCTACTACTAAGGCAGCTTTGCTTGGTTTTACTAAGTCTTTAGCAATGGAACTTGTTAATGATGGGATTAATGTTAATGCGATTATGCCAGGATATATTTTAACTCCAATGGTAGAGGCTATGGCTAAAGTAACAAATCCAGAAAATCCACAAAGTGTTGTTGATGGAATAGCATCAGGTATACCTATGGGTAGACTTGGTACTGTTGATGAATTAGGTGATTTAGCAGCTTTCTTAGCTAGTGATGCATCATCTTATATCACAGGACAAGGAATAGTAATAGATGGAGCATCTACTTTGCCAGAAACTAAAGTAATGGGAGTGTAATTATGAAGAAGTATTTTAAAATAATAAGTATATTTCTATTAATTATTCTTTGTAGTGGATGTGTAAAATATGAAGGTAATATGAAAATAGATAAATATAAAGGAATGGATTTATCTGTTAAAATACTTACTAATGATGGAGAAGATAGATTTAGTAGAGAAGCTAAAGATGCAATGATTAAAAATGGTTTTTCTATTAATGATTATAAGGAAGATAATTATGTTGGAGTAGTTGCTGAATATCAAACTAAGGATATTGATAAGATTAGTAATGGTAAAAAAGAAGACTACAATTTAGTTGATATGGATACTAAAGGTGTAGATGGTATGTTTACTGTTAAAAAGGGATTGTTTAAGAATAGATATTCTTCTAATATAATATTTGATCCTACTAAATATTTATATAATTATCAATGCAGTGACGGTAGTATTATTTCATATTCAGAATATAGTGAAGATATGAATTGTTTCATAGTACAGAAAGATATTGTTCCTGATACTTTTAAGTTTAGTGTAGAAGTAGAAGGTGGAACTTTAAGTAATAATGCTGCAGAAGTAGTTGATGATACTTTAGTATGGAATGTTGATAATGGTAGTGTTACTAAAATAGAGTTTGAATTTGAAAGAACTAATTATTTTAATATTATGATTATCGCAATAGTAGTAGTTTTAATTGTTATGTTTATTCTTACTAGTATTGCGAATGGTATTACTATTCATGATAAAGAGAAGATTCTTGAAGAAAAGAGAAAAAAGGCTAAAAAAGAAGCTATGGCTGAGAGAGTAGTAAAGAAAGAGACTGTTAAAAAGAAAAGAGCCGAAGTAAAGAAAGAAGTAGAAGATACTGCTTTATCTAATATGTATAATGGTAATAAAGGTAGTAAGGCTATTCCTGAAATGAAAAAGGAAGATGTAGAAAAAAGTGGAATGGTTGAATCTAGTTTTAAAGATTTATATAAATAGAGATTTATTCTCTTTTTTTTTGCTTTTTTTTATTATATAATTAGATAGGATAGGGAGTGAAGATATGCCAGTATTATCAAAGAAAGAATTAATGAAGATGGATGCTTATTTTAGAGCATTAAATTATTTAAGTGTTGCTCAATTATATTTATTAGATAATCCATTACTTAGAAGAGAATTAACTATAGATGATATTAAACCTAATGTAGTTGGACATTTTGGTACAACACCAGGACAAAATTTTATTTATATGCATTGTAATAGAATTATTAAGAAGAATAATTTGAAAATGATTTATATATCAGGTCCAGGACATGGTGGACAAGCAATGGTTGCTAATAATTATTTAGAGGGAGTTTATTCTAGATTTTATCCAGAAATAACTGAAGATGAAGAAGGATTAAAGAAATTATGTAAGCAATTTAGTTTTCCATGTGGAATTTCATCTCATGTTGCGCCTGAGACACCAGGTAGTATTCATGAAGGAGGAGAATTGGGTTATAGTTTAGCTCATGCAGCTGGAGCTGTGCTTGATAATAAGGACTTAATAGTTGCTTGTTGTGTAGGAGATGGTGAAGCAGAAACTGGACCACTTGCTACTAGTTGGCATATTAATAAGTTTTTAAATAGAAAAACTGATGGAGTTGTATTACCAATTTTACATCGTAATGGCTTTAAGATTGCTAATCCTACAGTATTTGGTCGTATGAGTAAAGAAGAGTTAGAAGATTTCTTCTATGGACTTGGATGGAAACCATATTTTGTAAGTGGTAATAATAGTTTAAAATTACATGAAGATATGGCTCATACAATGGATAAGGTTGTTAAAGATATAGAAAAGATAAAGAGTACTGGAAAGGGTAATTATCCAATGATTGTACTTACTACTCCAAAGGGATGGACAGGACCAAAAGAAGTAGATGGTAAAAAAATAGAAGGAAGTTTTAGGTCTCATCAAGTACCTATTACTATTACTCGTGATAATCCAGAAAATTTAAAATTAATTGAAAAATGGTTAAAGAGTTATAAACCAGAAGAATTATTTGATTCTAAAGGTAGACTTAATAAGGAATTAAAAGAATTATGTCCTAGTCCTACTAAATGTATGGGTGCACAAAGTGTGGCGAATGGTGGTTTATTATTAAAAGATATTATTACTCCTAACTGGGAAGATTATTGTTTAGATATTAAACATCCAGGTGAAGTTATTACTCAAGATACTATGAATCTTGGTAATTATATTAGGGATTTATTTAAACTAAATAGTGGTAATAAAAATTTTAGAATATTTGGGCCAGATGAAGCTTTATCTAATAGATTTAATCATATATTTGAAGTTGAGAATCGTACATGGAATTATAGAATGACTAAAGATGATGAATTCTTAGCAAATGATGGAAGAGTTATGGATTCATACTTATCAGAACATTTATGTGAAGGAATGCTAGAAGGATATTTACTTACTGGTAGACATGGATTTATTCATAGTTATGAAGCATTTATTCGTATAGTTGATTCTATGGCTAGTCAACACGCTAAATGGTTGAAAGTATGTCAGGGTATTCCTTGGAGAGCACCAATAGCATCACTTAACTTTATGCTAGTTTCTCATGTTTTCCAACAAGACCATAATGGTTATACTCATCAAGATCCAGGTTTTCTTAATCATTTAGTTACTAAAAAAGCGGATGTTGTTAGAATGTATTTACCTCCTGATACTAATTGTTTATTATCTTGTTTTGAACATTGTATTAAGACTAAAAATTATATTAATGTAATTGTTGCTTCTAAACATCCTAGACCTCAATGGTTAACTAAGAGACAAGCTAAGATTCATTGTAAGAAGGGTTTAGGTATTTGGGATTTTGCATCTAATGATGATGGTAATCCAGATGTAGTTCTTGCTTGTTGTGGTGAGACTCCTACACTTGAAGTTATGGCTGCTGTTGATATATTAAGACAAAGTGTTAAAGGTATTAAGATTAGAGTAGTTAATGTAGTTGATTTAATGAAATTACAAAGTAATTATACTCATCCACATGGTATGAGTGATGAAGAATATGATGAAATATTTACTAAGAATAAGCCTATTATATTTAATTTTCATGGATATCCAGTACTTATTCATCAATTAACTTATAAACGTAATAATAGAAATATTCATGTACATGGATATAAAGAAGAAGGTACAATTACTACTACTTTTGATATTAGAGTACAAAATGAAATTGATAGATTTAATATTGTAAAGAGTGTATTAAAAGAAATACCTAGATATAAGAATAATAGTCAAAGTTTAATTGACTGGTGTGATAATATGTTAAAAGAACATAAAAAATATATTGCAGAACATGGTGAAGATATGCCATATATTAGAAATTGGAAGTGGAAAGGAATTGATAAATAATTCCTTTTTTACTATAATAATATTAGAGGTGATGATATGAGTACTCGAGGAAGTAGATTATTTCCTATAATATTAGGTTTTTTGATTTTAGGAATAATTATTTATTTATTTATGACTGTAGAACAAAAAAGTGTTACTTGTAGTAATTCTTATAAAAGTAGTGATGTTACTATTAGTGAAAGGGTGACTGCTACTATAGATGGTAATAAAGTTACCCATATGAGTGTTACTAAGACAATAATATTACCAGAAGGTAAAGCTAATGAAGAGAATATTAATAGTGTTAAAAGTACATTAGAGAGTTCTCTTAGTTATTTAGGACATGATAGTTTTACTATTACGACTGGAATTAATAAAGTTAGCGTTGATATTGACTTAGATAATGGAAAGACTATTATTTTAAATAATATTAGTTTTCTTGATGGTAAAGATTTAGTTATGAAAGTTAATCCAAATACTAAGAGTAGTGAAGTTATTACTTTAACAGTTGGTGATAATTATACTGAAGGAGAGTTTATGACTCATCTTAAGAATAATGGATATACTTGTAAGTAGGTGAATTATGGAAGAGTATGATATTTCAGAATTAGTTTCAAAGATTGATTTTAGTAGTAATCAATTAAATCAAGTTGGCAATTTATTACTTACTAATGTTGAAATTGAAGTATTAGAATTATATGAAATTGATTATAAGAGTTGTAAAAATCTTAAACAATTACTTACTAAGATAGATAGAGTAATTGATGAAGAAGAAGATTGTGATGATTTAGATTTAATATCTATGAGTATTGCTGAAAGAGATTATTATCAGAATACAAATAAGTAAACTAAACCAGAAGTTGAGAGATTCAACTTCTGGTTTATTTGTTTTTTAATATTTTATTTTATATAATTAGAACGAAAGGCGGGATAATATGACTTATTTAGATTATAGTGCTACTACACCAGTTGATGAAGAGGTTATTGATACTTATAGTAAAGTATGTAGAGAGTTTATTGGTAATCCTAATTCTTTACATAAACTTGGTGTTAAAGCAAAAGAATTGATAGATGCATCTACTAAACAAATTAAAAGTATTCTTAATTTAGAAGATATGGATGTTATATATACTAGTGGAGCAAGTGAAGCAAATAATACTGCTATTAAAGGTATTTGTTTAAAATATAGTAATCGTGGTAAACATATTATTACTACTGAACTTGAACATTCTAGTATAACTGCTCCTCTAAATTATCTTACTTCTTTAGGTTATGAAGTTGATTTTGTTAAATTAGATGAAGATGGAGTAGTAGATTTAGAAGATTTAAAAAGTAAAATGAGAGATGATACTATTCTAGTTACAATAGCTTCAGTTAATAGTGAGGTTGGTGTTAGACAGCCAATTGAAGAAATTAGTAAAATAGTTAGAGATTATCCTAAGTGTTATTTTCATAGTGATGTTACACAAAGTATTGGTAAAGAAAGAATTAATTTAAATTGTTTAGATCTTGCTTCTTTTTCTGGACAAAAGTTTTTTGGAATGAAAGGAGTTGGTTGTTTACTTAAGAAGAGTAATATTGTTATAGAACCATTAATTCATGGTGGTAAGAGTACAACTGTATTTAGAAGTGGAACTCCAGCAACTCCATTGATTGCTAGTATTAGTAAAGCATTAAGATTAGCATATGAAGATTTTGATAATAAGAATAAAAAAGTAGAAGAATTACATGATTATTTAATTAGTAAATTAAAAGATTTAGTAATTATTAATAGTAATGATAAATGTTTAAAACAAATAGTTAACTATAGTATTCCGGAAAATATTAAGAGTGAAGTTATGTTACATGCTTTAGAAGAGGATGAAGTATATATTTCGACACAAACTGCTTGTAGTGTAGGAGATTATTCTAAAGCAGTATTTGCAGTATGCCATGATAAAAAACGTGCAGGACATTCTATGAGAGTTAGTATTTCTTATAAGAGTAGTTATGAAGATATTGATAATTTTATTAATAGTTTAAGTAAGAACTTAGAAAGGTTAAGTATAAAATGAAAGTAGTTAAGATAGGAGCAGTATGGTGTAATGGCTGTTTAGTTATGAATAATGTTTGGAATAAAGTAATGAAAGTAAAAGATCTTGATGTTAAAAGTCTTGATATTGATATAGATGAAGAAGAAGTAGCTAAATATAATGTTGGTGATACTTTACCTATATTTATTTTCTATAAAGGAGATAGGGAAGTTAAAAGAGTAGTAGGAGAAGTATCATATGATGAAATGATTGAAATAATTGAGGAAGTTGAAAATGAAGAAGATTAGTTGTTTAGTAATTATTATTTTATCTTTATTTTTTACTATTAATGTTTCAGCTAAAGAAATAAATCTATATTTGTTTCATGGAGATGGTTGTCCTCATTGCGCAGAAGAAATTAATTTTTTAGGTACATTAGATCCAAATGATGTGCATATTGTTAAATATGAAGTTTGGTATAACGAAGAAAATGCTACTTTTATGCAAAAGGTTAAAGATAATTTAGGTATTACTAGAAATGGAGTGCCTCTTACTGTAATTGGAGATACATATATACTTGGTTATGGTGAGTCTACTAGTGGTAAGATAACTAGAGCTATTAAATATTATCAAGAAAATGAATATGAAGATGTTATTGAAGAAATAAGAAATGATACTTATGAGAAAAAAGATGAAAATACTAAGAGTGAATTTGAAAAACTAGAGGATGAAAGTGATGAGAAAGCTACTATTAGTGTTGGCAAGAAGAAGATTAATTTAAAAAATGTTAGTTTAATGACTTCAGCGGTGCTTATAGGTTTAATAGATGGATTTAATCCTTGTGCTATGTGGGTATTATTATTTTTAATTAGTATTTTAATGGGAATGAAGGATCGTAAGAGAATGTGGATTATTGGTCTTACTTTTTTACTTACATCTGGACTTGTCTATTTATTAATTATGTTTTCTTGGATTAATATAGTTGCTAAAATGACTACTATTATTTGGTTAAGAAATATTATTGCTGTTATTGCTATTATTGGGGGAATTATTAATTTAAGGAGTTTTATTAATAGTAAGAGAGATAGTGGTTGTGAAGTAGTAGATGATAAAAAGAGAAAGAAAATGTTTTCTCGTATTCGTAAGTTTACTGGTGAGAAGAGTTTATTACTGGCAGTTATTGGAGTAATGGGACTTGCTATTTCAGTTAATGTTGTAGAACTTGCTTGTAGTGCAGGACTTCCAATTGTATTTACTGAAATACTTGCTCTTAATAATGTTACTGGATTTATGTCATTTATCTATACTTTAGTTTATATATTGTTCTTTATGATTGATGATTTAATAATATTCTTTATTGCTATGTTTACTATGAAAGTTACAGGAATAAGTACTAAATATAATAAATATTCTCATTTAATTGGTGGTATAATTATGTTAATAATAGGTATATTACTTATGGTTGCACCTGGTATATTAATGTTTAATTTTGGAGGTTAATATGATAATGAAATTAAGATTAGATAGTGATATCTTTGAAATAGTAAAGAATAAAGATAAAGATGTAGAACTAAGATTAAATGATGAGAAAAGAAAAAAACTACATATTGGAGATAAACTTATATTTTTTAAAAGACCAGAAGAACAAGAAAAGATAGAAGCATATGTAGTTGGTTTAAAATATTTTAAAGATTTTGTAGAAGCTAGTAATTATTATGATATGAAACGTATTTATAAAGAGAATTGTAGTAAAGAAGAATTAGTTGAAGTTACAAAAAGATTCTATAGTGATGAAGAGGTTAAAGAACTTGGAGTAGTTGCGATAGAATTTAAGAAAAGTGAGTAGGATTTTTCCTACTTTTTTATGTGTAAATATAATAATAAAAAGTTTACTTATCAAAAAAAGTTTTGTATAATATAAGTTAGAATAGAAGGAGTTTACTATGGATGGTATTAAGAAAGTATTAATTGAAGATGCTAGTGGTAGTTATGAAGTTGAACTTATTACTTATTTAATCTCTGATGATGGATTAAAGACTTATATAGTTTATTCCAAAGGAGAAACTCAAGGAGTAGAAAACGATCATATTATTTATATTTCTAGATTTATACAACAAGATAATATTAATAAGATAGAAGAGATAATCGATGATGAAGAGTGGGGAAATGTCCAAGTCTTGTTAAAAAGAATTGCTAATGCTGAATAGAATGGTGGGGATTTAAATGGAACCTATTTATGAGTTTGATAATAAGGATATTAAAGAACATAGTGATAGTATAAGCCATGATTGTAGATTGATTGAAGCTCAGTCTATAAGTTTTTTGCTTTATTTAGATTCACAAATAGAAGCTGAGTCTGATGTTTTAAAGAAAGAGAAACTTAAGAGTTTAGCAAGTATTTTAAGTGCAAGAGTGGATGAGACTACTAAACTAAAGAGTGAATTATTAAGTTCATATAAAGAAATTGATTCTACTTATACTGATTTAAAGAAAGCTGGGTTTGGTAATTTGATTGATAATTACTATGAATCATTAGGCTTTAGTAATAATAAAACTGAAGAAAAAGTAGAAGAAGTAGTAAAAACTCCAGAAGTAGTAGAAGAAAATACTGTAGAAGAGGTTAAAGTAGATGCTCCTACAGAGGAAATAAAAGAAGAAGTTAAGGAAGAAGAATATGCTGTTTCAGCTGAACCTGAAGAAGTGGTAGAAGAAAAAACTGAAGAGGTTGTAGTTGAAGAACCAGAAAAAGAAGCTGGAGAAGAAGTTATTGAAGAAACAGTTGAAGAAAAGAATGAAGAAGTTCCACAAGAGGAAGTAGTAGAAGAAACTAAAACTGTTGAAGGTAATGCTGAAGAGCCAACTATTATTGCTTCAGAGAAAGTAAATGAAGAACCAACTATTGTTGCTTCGGAAGAAGTAAGTGAGGAACCAACTATTGTTGCTTCAGAAGAAACTCCAATTATTACAGAAACTGAAGAAAGTAATGAAGAACCTATCTTAGTTCCTAGTGTTGAAGAAGAGGCAGAAACTCCACAAGAAGTAGTTACAGAAGATGCTTCAACAGAAGAAGTTGCTAGTGAAGAGGATGGTAAAGATGATGCTATATTAGTTCCAGCTGTTGATATTCCAGTAGAAGAGGCTGCTGTTGCAGAAGATACACCAACTGAAGAAGTTGCAGAGGCAGCAACTGATGGAGAGACTGAAGAAAAAGAAGTTCCTGATGTAGTTATTCCTACAGTTGAGAATCCACCAGTTGCAGAAGAAGCACCAGAAGATGCACCAACTGAAGAAGTTGCAGAGGCAACAACTGATGAAGAGACTGAAGAAAAAGATGTTCCTGATGTAGTTATTCCTACAGTTGAGAATCCACCAGTTGCAGAAGAAACACCAACTGAAGAAGTTGCTAGTGAAGAAGTACAAGAAGATGCTCTTCCTATACCAGCTGTTGGTGAGGTAGCAATACCAGTGGTTGAGGAAGAAAAAGCTGAAGAAGTTGTTCCAACTGCTGAAGATACTTCAGTACCAGCTGAAGTTGATTCTAGTTTAGATAAATATGTTAAAAGTGATGCTAATCCAGTAAGTAGAATTTTAGTTACTGAGCAACAATTTAGTGAATTAAAGAAATCTTTACCTAGACAAGAAGCTTTAATAAGTGCTCGTGAAAAGACACAAGCTGTTGAAGTAAATGAAGGGACTTTAGTTGAAAATGGATTGCTTCCAGCAGATGAGAATCCACAAGAGAAAATAGAGAAAATGATGGAGCAAGCTAATCAGTTATATCAATCAGGTGATACTGCTGGAGCCCAAGCTCTATATGAACAAATTAGTATAGAAAATGAAAAATTAAAGGAACAACAAGCTGTTAAATAGTTAAATTAAGAGAGGAGAATAATTATGAGTTATAAAGCCAAAATGTCTTTAGCTAAATTCTTATTCTTCGTCTCTTTTTGTTTGATGATTTTTGGACTTGTTATGTCTATTAGAGAAGAAACTCTTAATCTAGAAAATGTTACTCAAGTTAGTGATGATGGAGAAGAGATTCATATTACAGCACCAGATAGAGGAAATGTTCATACTGGTGATGGTTATAGTGAAGAAGTAAATAATCCTAAGACAGATAATAGTACTAAGAATACTACAACTAATAGTAATACTAATACTAATACTAATACTAATACGACAACAACAACTCCTAAACCAAGTACTAATACTGTT
>CAMOYT010000020.1 GCA_946630315.1 uncultured Bacillota bacterium
GGCTTAACACACTGCCCTTTCACGGCAGCATTCACGGATTCGAATTCCGTACTCGTCACCATTTTGATTGTTAACTCTGTGAAGAGTTTTTTTTATTCATAAAAGACTAATTTTCTTGACAATAAAAGGATAATTGTGTAATAATGTATATGCGGACGCACAAGAGGAAATGGAGTAGTACTCAAGAGGCTGAAGAGGCGCCCCTGCTAAGGGTGTAGGTCGGGCAACTGGCGCGAGAGTTCAAATCTCTCCTACTCCGCCATTGAAATTAAGTCGAAGTAATTCGACTTTTTTTTGTACAATTTGTTTTAGATATATTGAAAACACAATAGCATAGTGGTATAATATGTGGCAAGTGAGGGGATATTTATGAGAAGGAAATTTGTTGCTTTTGTTTTAGTAATAGCAATAGCAATGATTTCAATGATGGGCATGAGCGTTCAAGCAAAAGAAGCCATGAAAATTACCAAAAAAACTTACATTACAACAGGAAAGAAAACTAATACTAAATTTCATACTAACAAAGGATTTGCTTATTGCATAACTCCACGAAGAACTGGACCAGATACTGGAGCATCACTAAATTATAAAAATAATGTAAATAGTGGTGGTATTCTATACTTATTAGATAGATTAGGAACTGGAACACCAAGTGATTATGATTATTTAGCAACTCAACTTGCTATTTGGCAATACGATAGTCAATATATTCCTGACTATTTTGTTCAAAATCCAAATTTTGATGTTGTTAAAAAGTCTAAATCTTTAGCAAGTGAAGCTGCTAAAAACAGAAATTATGCTGGAAAGCAACCTAGTATTTCAGTTACTCCAAGTAGTAATACTTTATCATTAACTAGTGATGGTCAGTATTATAAATCTGGTGCTATTACTGTTAATGCTAGTAATATAGTTACTTCTAATGGTGGAAATGCTGGTGTTAAGTATGAATTAGTTAATGCTCCAAGTGGTACTAAAATTCAAACTAATGGTACTAAAAATTATGTTGTAGTACCAGCAAGTAGTGTTACTACAAGTACAAGCTTTAAATTTAAAGCTAGTGCTGCAGGAAATGTTAGTTCTGTTGAAAGATATTCTACTGGAAATAGTAGTTTACAAGAATTAATAGTATTAGTTAAAACTCCAAAAACTGTATCTCAAACTGTTACTTTAACAATTACTCCTGTTAAGAGAAGTTGTGAAAAAGTAGGAAATACATATTATGATAAAGATGGTAAAATTACAGATGAAGCTGGATATATAGCTAGTTGTGTTCATAAATGTGTTAGATACAATAATGAGTATTATGATGAAAATGGTAATGTAACAGATCAAGCAACATATGAATTAAAATGTAAGGTACATAAGTGTGAAGTAATTGGTAACCATTATTTTGGTACTGATGGTAGTGAAGTTACTGCTGATGAATATAACAAAGTTTGTGTTAAACATACTTGTGAAGTAGTTGGAAGTACATATTATGATAAAGATGGTAATGAAACTAATTATGATACATATAATTTACAATGTTTAAAACATACATGTGAATTATTAGATGGAAGATATTTTGGTAGAGATGGTTTTGAAGTAACTCAACAAGAGTATTTAAATCAATGTGTTCATATCTGTGAAATATTCGAGAATCAATATTATGGTTCTAAAGGTAATATTGTTACAGAGAGTGAATACAAGGCTCAATGCGAGGCTCAAGTAGTACCTGTTCCAAATACTGGAAATGGTCCTTATTCTAATTTACTATCAATAATGATAGGATCTGCATTATTAGGTGGACTTGGTGGTACTTTAGTCCATATGAAAAAACTAAGTATTTAATAATAAAAGAATGATTCTAATCATTCTTTTTTTTAGCCTTCATAGTAGTTATTCTTCTGGATTTATGATATACTTTTTTAAGAGGAGTGTAGATTTATGGCTAATGTTTTTAAAAAGTTTATTAAGGATTTTAATGATATTAATGATTATTATAATTATTTAGTTAATAAAACTAAAAATAAAGAATATGTTGGAATTACAAATGAGTGGTTAATTGATAATTTTTATTTGTTAGTTGAACATAAACAAGCTGTAGTATTAGATAGAAAAAAGATTAATAAAAACTTAAAAAATATTATTCATATTTATCCTATACTTAAAGAAATTGTTATTAAGCATAATTTTAATATAAGTTTCAAGATATTAGTTGATGAAATTAAAAAGTATCAAAAAGAAAATGATATGTATTTTACATATAGAGAAATAGATTGTATTAAGCCAGCATTAGTATTTATGTATACTGATCGATTAAATGCATTATGTTTAAGTGAATATTCAAAGTTGGTTGATAAAGAAAATATTACAGAAATTATTAAGAGTAAAAATAAAGATACTATTGAATTAAGTGACTTTATTGGAAGTGATTATATATCTAATAATGGAAATTATTATGTGTATGAGTTGAATAGTCGTTTTAATGATTTGGGTGAGAAGAGTTCTTCTTTATTTAAAGGACTTAATGATTTCTTGGAAGATAGAGGCTTAAGTTTAAAAGAGATTATTAATAATGAACACCAAGAAAGAATGGAAAATGACTTATTAATTTCTAATATTTTTAATGATTTAAAAGAGTTCTTTGAGTTTAGTGATGTTGATTTATATGAGAAGGTTTCTAGAACTGAGAAATTATTCTTAAAAGATGAAATTTATGGGGAAATGACTGATTCTTCTAAAGATTTATATCGCAAGAGATTATTAAAATTAAGTAAGAGAAATCATACTGATGAGTTAAGTTATTTAGAAAAGATAATGAAGAATAATGATAAACATGTTGGTTTTTCATTATTTAAGAGAAGAGATAAAGGATTTAGAGTTTTCCTTTATGTTAGTACTTTCTTTATAGTTAGTGTTTTACTTAGTTTTGTACTATCTAATTGGTTTATTAAACCTAGATGGTTAGGTTTTATTGTTTTATTAATTCCAGTTAGTCAATTGTTTTTACAAATATATAATCAAATACTTATTAGGATAGTACCTGCTTATGTTCTTCCTAAACTTGATTTTACTGGAGGAATACCTAATGATAGTCGTACTATGGTAGTAATTCCTACTATTGTTTCTTCTAAAGAGAAGATTAAAGAAATGTTTGATACTTTAGAAACTTTCTATATTATTAATAAGAGTAATAATTTGTATTTTACTTTGCTTGGTGATATTAAAGCTAGTTCTAATGAAGTGGAAGAGTATGATTCTGAATTAGCTCTTTATGGTAAGGAATATGCTGAAAAGTTAAATAAAAAGTATAAGAAAGAGTTATTCTATTATATTTATCGTAAAAGAGTATGGAATGAAGGAGAAGGACAATATCTTGGATATGAGAGAAAACGTGGTGCTTTGATTCATTTCAATAAAGTTCTTTTAGGTAAAAAGATTGATGAAGACAAGTATTTTAATGTTAATACTTTAAAAGATAAGAAACTTGGTATTAAGTATGTAATTACTTTGGATACTGATACTAGATTAGTATTAAATACTGCTTTAAATTTAGTAGGATGTATGGCTCATCCATTAAATAGACCTGAACTTAATAAAGAAGGAACTAAAGTTATACGTGGATATGGTTTAATGCAACCTAGAGTTAGTGTTGATATTGAAGCTACTAATAAGAGTTTATATAGTCAAATATTTGCTGGTATTGGTGGATTTGATACTTATTCAGCAATAGTACCTAATGTATATCAAGATAATTTTAGAGAAGGTAGTTTTGTTGGAAAAGGTATTTATGATCTAGAGATTTTTGATAAAGTACTTGGTGATACTTTCCCAGAAAATTTAATTCTTTCTCATGACTTATTAGAAGGTAACTATATTAGATGTGGTTATGTTTCTGATATTGAGTTAATTGATGATTTTCCTTCTAAATTTTTAACTGATTCTACACGTCAACATAGATGGGCTAGAGGAGATGTACAAATTATTTCATGGTTATTTCCAAAAGTTAGAAATAAAAAGCATGAAAAAGTAAAAAATCCTATTAATTTATTAGGTAAATATAAGATATTTGATAATATAGTTCGTATGTTTTTACCTCTTGGTTTATTATTAATACTTTTATGTTCTATATTTATTAGTAAAAGTCCATATATTTGGATATTATTTGTAATACTTGAAATAGCAATTCCAATATTATTTTTCTTATATGGTAAAAGATATAATACTAATCGTGAGAGACAAACTGTTTATTATAAAAATTTAGTATTTGGTAGTAAATCTATTTTATTTAGAAGTTATATAGTTTTTGCTACTTTACCATATTATTCTAAAATGTATTTAGATGCATTCTTTAGAACATTGTATAGATTACTAATTAGTCATAAGAATCTTCTTAATTGGATTACTGCAGAAGATGCTGAAAAGACTATGAAGAATACTTTAGGTAGTTATTGTCGTAACTTTTTACTTAATTTAATACTTGGAGTAGTATTAGTTGTAGTAGGTATATTATTATTTAATATTTATGCTATTGTACTTGGTGTTGTATTTATTAGTGCTCCATTTATTATGTATTTAGTTAGTCGCGATATAGATTTAAAAACACCTGTACTTCGTGAGAAAAAGTTAGAAGATTTGGGTGAGATGGCTTATCGTACATGGAAGTATTTTAGTGATAATTTAGTAGAAGATTATAATTATTTAATACCTGATAATTATCAAGAAAATAGAGAGGTAAAAGCTGATAATAGAACTTCTCCAACAGCAATAGGCTTTTCACTTACTAGTGTTGTTTCAGCATATGAATTAGAATTTATTAATAAGGATGAAGCAGTTGATTTACTTGGTAAAATTATTAATTCTGCTGATAGTCTAGAGAAATGGAATGGACATTTATATAACTGGTATAACATTACTACTAAGAAGGTATTGCAACCATATTTTGTATCTACAGTTGATTCTGGTAACTTTGTTGCTAGTTTAGTTATTGCTAGAGAATTTTTAGATAGTGTAGAAGAAGAAAAGTTAGTTAAGTTATGCGATAAGATTATTAACAATACTAATTTTAAAAAATTATATACTGATAAAAATGTATTTAGTATTGGTTATGATGCTAATGAAGGTAGATTATCAATTTATAATTATAATAAGTTTGCTAGTGAATCTAGATTAACTTCATATCTTGCAATTGCTTTTTCAGATGTTCCTAGTAAACATTGGTTTAGTTTAGATAAGAGTTTAACTTTATATAAGAAGCAAAAGGGACTTATTTCTTGGAGTGGTACTAGTTTTGAATATTATATGCCACTTCTATATATGAAGAATTATCCTAATACATTGCTTGATGAGAGCTATCATTTTGCTCATTTCTGTCAAAAAGAATATATTAATAGTGTTTCTCATAGATTGCCTTGGGGTATTAGTGAGAGTGCTTATAATGAATTAGATAATTCTCTAAATTATAAGTATAAAGCTTTCGCAACTCCATATTTAAAGGCTAAAGAAGATATGGATAATAGAATAGTACTTAGTCCATATTCATCTATTATGACATTAGAGTTATTCCCAGATGATGTATATGAGAATTTACTTAAATTCAAAGATTTAGGAATGTATTCTGATTATGGTTTTTATGAAGCTTATGATTATGATAATAAGGGAGTAGTCTTATCTTATTTTGCTCACCATCAAGGTATGAGTTTAATGGGATTTGCTAATTACTTAAAACCCGAATGTGTAAAGAATTATTTCCATAGAAATGTTAATATTAAGACTTTTGATATTCTATTAAAAGAAAAAGTTCAAGTACAAACTAGTATTGATCTTAAGATGGCTAGTTATAAGAAATATGATTATAATAAAGAGACTATTGAGAATGATATTAGATCTTTTGGATATATTTCTTATTTACCAGAAGTATCAGTATTATCTAATAAGAAATATATGTTACTTATGAATGATAGAGGTAATAGTTTTTCTAGATATAGAACATTACAATTAAATAGATATCGTAAAGTTACTGAACAAGATTATGGTATTTTCATGTTTGTTAAGAATTTAAAGAATAATTATATTTGGAGTAATACTTTTGCTCCTATGAATGTTAATCCTGATAAATATGAAGTAGTATTTAGTGCTGATAAGATTAAATATATTAGACGTGATCAAGATGTTACAACTACTACTGAGATTGTTGTTAGTAACTCACATCATGCTGAAATTAGAAAAGTAACATTTAAGAATGATAGTGATGTTGATAAGAAATTAGAACTTACTACTTATACTGAACCTATTCTTTCTGAAAATATGGATGATGTTAGTCATAAAGTATTTAATAATTTATTTGTTAGTACTGAATTTGATAAAGATAGTAATAGTTTAATTGCGAAGAGAAAAGGTAGAGGAGAGTCTAATGTTAATAGTTATATGTTTACTAGACTTTATATACCTGATGAAGAAACTATTATTAATTATGAAACTGAGAGAGCTAGATTTATTGGTAGAAATCATGAATTAAATGATGCTGTTGCTTTAAACTCTGAATTATCTAATTATGCAGGAGAGAATCTAGATCCAGTTATGGCTTTAAGAAGTAATATTACTGTTCCTGCTAATGGTAGACGTAGTGTTTATTTAATAGTTGGATTTGGACGTAGTAAAGAACAAATTAAGGATATTATTTATGCTTATAATAGTACTGAAAAGATTAAGAAAGCATATAGAATGGCTAACTTAATGAATGTTGTTAATGTTAAGAATATGAATCTTACTGGAAAAGAAATGCGTACTTATAATATTATGCTTAATTATTTATATCAAACTACTAAGATTAGTGTTAGTGAAGAGAGAAATACTTTACTTAGACGTAATGCTTTAGGACAAAATGCTTTATGGAAATTTGGTGTTAGTGGAGATAGACCTATAATATTAGTAGAGATTAGTGATATTAGTGATTTAGGATTTATATATGAAATATTAAAAGCTTTTGAATATTATAAGAATTCTTCTGTATTTGTTGATGTTGTAATTATTAATAATGAAAATGAAGAGTATTCTAAGATTATTAATAAAGTTGTAGAAGAAGAAAAGTATAGAATGTATACAGTTAATTCTTTCTATCATACACCAGGTGGTATATATGTAATTGATAGTAGTGATATTTCTCATGAAGAGAAGAGTTTACTTGATATTGTTCCTAGAATTAAATTTAATCTTGATAAGAGAATTACTTTAGAAGAAGCAGTAGTTGAGTTACAAAATAATAATAAGATTAATGATTATCCAGTTATAGAAAATGAAGATAATATTAAGATGACTAATAAAGATAGAATAACTTGTGATAATGGATATGGTGGATTTAAAAATAATGGTAGGGAATATGTTATTTATAATAAAGATACACCTATGCCTTGGAGTAATGTTATTGCGAATAAAAACTTTGGTACTATAGTTACTAATAATGGTAATGGATTTACTTATGGTTATAATTCATCTGAATTTAAGATTACTTCTTGGACTAATGAGATGGTTGTTAATGATAAGAGTGAAGGATTTAAGTTTAATGGTAGGGTATTTGATCCAGATAAGTGTACTCATGGATTTGGATATTCTATATTAGAGAGTGAGACTCATGAATTTGTTCATGAAATTACTGAGTTTGTTCCATTGGAAGATACTGTAAAAGTATATTTAATGAAGATTAAGAATAAGTTAAAACAAGATATAGATGTTGATGTTAACTTCTTTATTAATCCTACTTTTGGTAATTTTGAAGAGAAAACTTCTCGTCATATATTAACTGAGTTTATGGGTGATGATAATTACTTAAAAATGAGAAATGTATATAGTATTAATTACTCTGACTTAGTGGTATTTATGAGTAGTAGTTTAAATATTACTAGTGCTACTATTGATAAGATATTAGTTAAAGATATTAATAGTTCTATTCACTTAGATGGTGGAGAAGAAAAAGTTATTTCTTTTGTACTTGGATGTGGATACAAAGATAATGAAAATATTGAATTAATGAAGAGATATAGTGATGTTAAGTACTGTGCTAAGAGTTTAAAAGAAGTTAAAGATTATTGGAATAGATTACTTACTACATTTGAAGTTAAGTCTCCAGATAATACATTTAATTATGTTATGAATGGTTGGTATTTATATCAAACAATAGCATCTCGTGTTTTAGGTAAAACAGGATATTATCAAGTATCAGGTGCTTTTGGATTTAGAGATCAATTACAAGATACTATGAATATTGCTCCTATATTGCCTGAAGTTACTAGAAATCAAATATTAATTAATGCTTCTCATCAATTTATTGAAGGTGATGTTCTTCATTGGTGGCATGAAGTTAATAGATTTGGTCTTAGAAGTAGATTTAAAGATGACTATTTATGGCTTGTTTATGCTACATATAGGTATGTCATAACAACAGGAGATATGTCTATATTAGATGAAGTCGTTCCATATATTGAGGGTGAAAGATTAAGTGAATATGAAGCTGAGAAAGGTATGGTATTTACTTATTCTAAGCAAGAAGATACTTTAATGAATCACTTGATTAAAGCTCTTGATTTGTCTATGAATAGTTTAGGTCGTCATAAGATACCTTTAATGGGTGGTGGTGACTGGAATGATGGTATGAATAAAGTAGGTATTAAAGGTAAAGGAGAGTCTGTTTGGTTAGCTTTCTTCTTATATCAAAATATTGAAATGTTTATGTCTTTGATGAAGAGATATGATAAGTCTTTTGATTTAGATAAATATGATAAGTTTAATATTAGATTAAAAGATAATGTTAATAAGAAATGTTGGGATGGAGAATACTATTTAAGAGCATTCTTTGATAATGGTGATAAACTAGGTAGTCATGAGAATAGTGAATGTAAGATTGATTTAATTAGTCAAAGTTTCTCTATACTTAGTGATATTGCTCCTAAAGATAGAATTCAAAGTATTATTACATCTGTTGAAGAGAAGTTAGTTGATGAAGATAATGGTATTATTAAATTACTTACTCCTGCATTTTCTAAGAGTTTAAATAATCCTGGATATATTATGAATTATCCACAAGGTATTAGAGAAAATGGTGGTCAATATACACATAGTGTTGCATGGTATTTAATGGCATTAATTAAAACTGGTTATTATGATAGAGCTTATCGTTATTTCCAAATGATTAATCCAGCTAATAGAACTCTTTCAGCAGAAACTGTTAAGAAATACAAAGTAGAACCATATGTTATAGCAGCTGATATATATTCTTCAACTACACGTAGTGGTAGAGGTGGATGGACTTGGTATACAGGTTCAGCTGGTTGGTTCTATAGAGTAGGACTTGAAGAAATATTAGGATTAAAGAAACGTGGTAATAAGTTAAAGATTGATCCTAATATACCAATTAGTTGGGATGGATTTAAAGCTACTTATCATTACTTAGATACTGTTTATAATATTGAAGTAGTTAAGAGTAGAAAAGAATCTACTACATTAGATGGTAAGAAAGTTAATAATAATGTGGTTAATCTAAAAGATGATAGAGGAATTCATTCAATAATTGTTTATGTTAATAAGTAGAAGTATTTACTTCTACTTTTTTATGCTATAATGTTTATAGGTGATAGTATGATAAAATTCGATTTTCATAATTATGTCGATTCTTTAATAAAAAAAGAAGATTATGATAAATTAATGGATAATAAAGAAAAGGTTTTAAAACAATTTAAGAGTAGTTCAATGATAGGTTGGACTAAGCGAATTGATAATAATTTAGTTAATAAAATTATTGAAGTAGCAGAGAATATTAAAAAGAATAGTGACTGTTTAGTTGTTGTTGGAATAGGTGGATCATTTCTAGGAAGTTATGCTTATTCTAATATGTTTAAGAGTTATTTCTTAGATGATAATTTTGAAGTTATATTTGCTGGTACTACATTATCTAGTCAATATATGAGTGAATTACTTAATTATTTAGAGAATAAGAATTTTACTTTAAATGTTATTAGTAAAAGTGGTACTACTATGGAGACTACTCTTACTTATTCTTTAATTAAGAATTTAATGATTGATAAATACTCTGATGAAGAAATGAAGAAGAGAATAATACTTACTACTGATAAAGAAAAGGGTAGTTTAAGAGAAGAAGTAATAGAAAAAGGATATGAATCTTTTGAAATACCTAATGATATTGGAGGAAGATATTCTTTCTTAACTGCGGCTCATTTATTGCCTCTTGCTATGAACTTTAATATTAAGAGAATAGTAGAAGGATACTATGATGGTGGAGAATATTTGGATGAAGCTTTTGAATATGCTGCTATTAGAAATTCATTATTTAAGAGTGGTAAGTATGTAGAAAACTTCTGTGTTTACGAAGAAAATATGTATTACTTTACTGAATGGTTAAAACAATTATTTGGAGAAACTGAGGGTAAGAATGGAGTAGGAATACTTCCTATGTCTACAGTACAAACTAGAGATTTGCATTCACTTGGTCAATTTATACAAGAAGGTAATAAGATTATTTTTGAAACATTTATTAAAGTTAATAAGAGTAATAGAGTTAAATGTAATTTAGGAGATTTACATGAAATTAATAATATAGTTTTAGATAGTGTTGTTAGGGCTCATTATTCTGGAGGAGTTCCTTGTAATATTATTGAACTTGAAAGTGTTAATGAAGAAGATATTGCTTCACTTATTTATTTCTTTCAATTAGCTGCAGCTTTTTCTGGTTATTTAATGGGAATTGAACCATTTGATCAACCTGGTGTTGAGGTTTATAAAAAAGAAGTTAGGGAAGGATTAAATAAATAATGAAGAAAAAAGAAATTATAGCTATTAGTATTTTATTAGTATTATTTATTAGTATGTTATTATTAGTAATATTTAATAATAAGGTATTTGATGATTCTATTTATAACTTTATTATGAGTTTTAGATGTGGATTTCTTGATGATTATTTTTCTTTATTAACTCATTTGGGTGATACTTTAGTTAGTGGAATATTAATAGTTATTTGTTTGGTACTATTTTGCAAGAGAGATAGAATATTTTTACTTATTAGTGCTGGTGGTGGAACTATTATTATGTCATTAATTAAAAATATTGTTTGTCGTAGTAGACCAGACCATTTAAGATTAGTAAAGCAAGGTGGATATTCTTTTCCATCAGGACATAGTATGATTACAGTATGTTTTTATGGATTACTTATGTATTTAATTATGAAAAAGGTTAAAAATAAATATTTAAAAATAGTTAGTATGATAATTCTTAGCATTATTGTAATTACTATACCTATTAGTAGAATATATGTAGGTGTACATTATCCAACTGATGTAGTAGCAGGTTTAAGTTTAGGTGGAATAGTATTAATACTTAGTATTAATTGTATTAATTCAGTTTTTGGGGGAATTGCTAATGAAAAGAGTAGTAGTAAGTAGATTATTTAATGTATTATGTGATTGGGAAGATGCAATTGCAACTTCTACAATGCTTTATATTGATAAAGTAAGAAAAGATAAGAACTTATTTATTGTGATGGATAATTGTTCACTACAAGATATATTATTTTATGATGCTAGCTATCCTTTTATTGATTATGTTATAGCATGTAATGGTAGTTTAGTATATGACTGTGTTAAGAAGAAAATAAAGTTTAAAAAGAAATTATTACTTAGTACTATTAAGAAGATTAATAAATTAAGCTGTAAGAAGTATTATTATACTGAGTCTTTAAAAAAGAATGAGTATTTAGATACAGATGATGTATATAAAATAGATTTAGTTGATTATACAGATAGTGATTTAGAAATAGTAAAAAAATTAAATGTTAATTATTATGTACATGATAATATAATTGAGATTAATAGAGTTAGTAAGTATGATGCTTTAACTAAGTTATTAAAAGATAAATATGATAAAAATTCTATTATTAGTATTGGGTATGATGATAGTGATAAAGAAGTAATTAACAATACTTGTGGATATTTGGTTAAAAAGGGAGAAAATAACAATAAAATAGTTGAAAAGATACTTAAAGAATATTTTTAAGTATCTTTTTTTATGTTATAATATGTTCGAGGTGGAAGTATGAAACTAGTTGTTAAAAAAGAGGGAGAATTATTAGACTATTTATATGAAAATATTGATATGCCTAAGAAGAGGATTAAACAATATTTAACACATGGTGCGATATATGTTAATAATAATAAGACTACTAAGTTTAATTATAAATTAGTTCCAGGTATGAATATAGTTATTGATACTGATAGTAAGAATAAAAAGACTTTACCTTTTGAAGTATTATTTGAAGATGATCATATAATAGTAGTTAATAAGCCTAGTGGATTACTTACTATTGCGACTGCTAAAGAAAAGGAAAAGACTTTATATCATATAGTTAGAGAGTATTTAGTTAGTAAAGATAAAAATGCTCGTGTTTTTATTGTACATAGATTAGATAAAGATACTAGTGGAGTAGTAGTACTTGCGAAAGATGAAAAGACTAAGAATACACTACAAGAAAATTGGAATGAGTATGTTGATTTACGTGAGTATGTAGCAGTAGTGCATGGAGTTCCTAAAAAGAGTGAAGATACTATTAAACAATATTTAAAAGAGACTAAAACTAATTTAGTATATGCTAGTCGTGATAATGATGGTAAAGAAGCAATTACTAATTATAAAGTAGTTTCTAGTAATGAAGATTATTCACTACTTAGTATTAAAATTGAAACAGGAAGAAAGAATCAAATAAGAGTTGCGATGGCAACTATTAAACATCCAATTGTTGGAGATAAAAAATATGGAATAAGAGATAATTATGATAGATTATATTTACATGCTAATAGATTAAGAATGTATTATCCAGAAATTAGAAAGAGTATTTTATTTGAGACTAGTAATCCTAGTGAGTTTAAGAAAATTATGAAGTAGGTATAATTATGAAAAAGAAGAGTATCATATTAATAATTATTTTATGTATATTTATAGTGGGTTGTAGTAACAATAAGACTGTTAATAATAAGAAGATAGAAAAAGAAGATAAAGATGTTTATTATAAGGATTATTTATTTTCTAAATATTATAAAGATTCTATTAATAAAGTTAAAAAGATGAGTTTAGAAGAGAAAGTAGGACAAGTATTCTTAGTTAGATATGATAAGAATAGTATTAATACTTTTAATAAATATTATCCTGGTGGATATGTATTGTTTGCTAAAGACTTTCAAGATCATACTAAAGATAGTATTAAGAGTGAATTAGATAATGATCAAAAAATTAGTAAATATCCATTAATTATGGCTGTTGATGAAGAGGGTGGATATGTTACTAGAGTTAGTCGTTTTAGTAATTTTAGAGATAGTAAATTTTTATCTAATAAGTATTATTTTGATAATGGTGGATATGAAGAGTTAGAAAAGATTGAGAGAGAAAAAGCTAAATTATTAAAGAGTATTGGACTTAATCTTAATTTAGCTCCTGTTGCGGATGTTAGTACTAATCCAGATGATTTTATATATAATAGAACATTTGGAATGGATGCTAAAGGTACTAGTGAAGCTATTAGTAAGATGGTAGAGTATGCTAATAGTGAGAAAATTGGTTCTTGTCTTAAACATTTTCCAGGATATGGTAATAATATAGATACACATACTGGTGTTGCTATTGATGAAAGAAGTTATGATTCTATTAGTAATAATGATTATTTACCATTTAAAAGTGGAATAGATAGTGGTGTTCCTAGTATATTAGTTAGTCATAATATAGTTAAATGTATAGATGAGAAGTATCCAGCTAGTTTAAGTAATAAAGTTATTAGTGGTGAATTAAGAGAGAAACTTAAGTTTACTGGAGTAGTAATAACTGATGATTTAGCAATGGATGCAGTTAAGTCTTATACTGAGAATGGAGAGGCTGCAACACTTGCTTTAAAGGCTGGAAATGATTTAATTATTACTAGTGATTTTATAAATATGTATAATGAAGTGTTAAAAAATGTAAAAAGTGGTATAATAGATGAGAAAGTTTTAGATGAAGCGGTAATTAGAATTACAGCTTTCAAAGAATATTTAAATTTATATTAGGAGGTTTTTATGACAGACGTAGAATTATATAGAGATATAGATAAATATATTGGTAAAAAAGTTACTCTTGAAGGATGGGTAAGAAATCATCGTAAACAAAAAGAATTTGGTTTTATTAGTTTTAATGATGGAACTTATTTTACTCCTATACAAGTAGTATATGATAATAAATTAAAGAATTTTGATGATATTCAAAAGTTTCATATAGGTAGTAGTATTAAAGTAGTAGGAGAAGTAGTAGAAAGTCCTAAAGAAGGACAAAGTTTTGAAGTACAAGCTAAGAGTGTAGAATTATTAGGTGATTGCTTAGAAGATTATCCTATTCAACCTAAAAAACATTCTAGAGAGTTCTTAAGAGAACAAGCTTATTTACGTCCTCGTACTAATTTATTTCAAGCAGTATTTAAAGTACGTAGTAAAGCAGCTTATGCAATACATAAATATTTCCAAGAAAATGATTATATTTATTTCCATGCTCCATTAATTACTGGAAGTGATTGTGAAGGTGCTGGAGAAATGTTCCAAGTAACTACTATGGATTTAAAAAATATTCCTATGAAAGATGGAGAAGTAGATTATTCTAATGACTTCTTTACTAAACCAGCAAGTCTTACCGTATCTGGTCAATTACAAGCAGAGACTTTTGCCTTAGCTTATGGAAAGACTTATACTTTTGGACCTACTTTTAGAGCAGAAAATTCTAATACTAAGACACATGCTTCAGAATTCTGGATGATTGAACCAGAAATAGCATTCTGTGATTTAGATCAAGATATGGATATAATGGAAGATATGCTTAAATATGTTGTTCAATATGTACTTGATAATTGTATGGTTGAATTAGAATTCTTAGATAAATTTGTTGAAGCTGGATTAATTGCTAAACTTAAACATTTAGTTTCTAGTAAAGCAGTTAGATTAACTCATGAAGAAGCAATTGATATATTAATTAATTCTGGTAAGAAGTTTGAATTTGAACCTAAACATGGTGAAGATTTAGCTCGTGAACACGAGAAGTATTTAACTGAAGAGAAGTTTAATTCACCTGTATTTGTCTATAACTGGCCAGAAGAGATTAAAGCTTTCTATATGAGAATGAATGATGATAATAAGACAGTAGCTGCTGTTGACTTATTAGTTCCTGGAAGTGGAGAATTAATGGGTGGAAGTCAAAGAGAAGAAAGATATGATGTGTTAGTTAACCGTATGAAGAAGATGGGCGTTGGTACAGAAGATTTAGATTGGTACTTAAAATTACGTCAATATGGTGGATGTGTTCACTCAGGATTTGGTATGGGATTTGAAAGATTAATTATGTATCTTACTGGAGTAGAAAATATAAGAGATGTTATTCCATATCCTAGAACTCCTGGAAATTTAGAATTTTAATAATAGACATAGCTTTACATAAAGTTATGTCTTTTTATTTTTATAGATTAATAATGGATGTTATAATAAATTGGGAGTTAATTTATGGAAATACTTGCTAAATACAGTGATAAAGGTACAATTAGAAGACATAATGAAGATGTAGTAGAATGCCTTTCTCATCCTAAAGATAATAATATAAAACTACTTGTTTTATGTGATGGTATGGGTGGTAAAGCAAAAGGAGAAGTAGCTGCATCTATTTGTGTTGAAGCAATTACTAAATGGTTTAATAATAAAGATGTTAAGACGCTTAATAATAATTTTATTACTACTAATTTAGTTAAAAGGCTAATTAAAAGAATAAATAGTAAGATAATTAAAGAGTATGGCGAAGATCATTTAGGTACTACTCTTAGTATGGCTATTGTTAATAAAAAGAATACTCTAGTATTCAATTGTGGAGATAGTAGAGTATATACTTATACGCGAAGTTTAAAACAGATTAGTGAAGATGATAGTGACGTTTGGTATTATCATAAATATGGTGGAGTAGATAAAGAGGATTTAAGATATTTTGGTACTTCTAATATTATTAATGCTTGTATAGGTATTAATAAAGCTTTTTGTAGAATACAAAGTTATGTTATTCCTAATGATTATAAATATTTATTCTTATTTAGTGATGGTGTTACTGATATTCTTACTGATAAGAAGATTACGAAGATTATTAGAGAAAGCAAGGATATTGAGTTAATTAAGAATTTAGTCTTAGAATCAGTATATGTTGATCAACATTTATTTGTACCTGCTAGAATAAAAAAGAAGTATGATGTTAAATATATTGTTCCTTTTAATGGAAGAGATAATTCTTCTGGTGTAGTATATAAAAGATAGTAAAGTATAAAAGAATTATTTAATAATTCTTTTTTTTTACATATAATTTTGATATAATTTTTATGATAGAGGGTGATTGTAGTGCTAGGAAAAATAGATGAAATAATTGATAATAGCGTAATCATTAAATTAGATATTGATATATCAGAACAACCTAATCTTGTCAATTTACATGTCGTATTTGAGGATGAGGGAAAAACTAAAGTAGTTGCTGAAGTTGCTAATGTTAATAAAGATAAGATGGTTGCAAATATAGTTGGAGAAATTAAAAATGGTAATTTTACACCTGGTGCTAGTAAACCATCATTTAAATCTAAAGTTAGATTAGTTAAGATGGATGAATTGGCTTTACTTTTAGGTGATCAAGAGACTAAGTTTGGACAAACTAACTTTGGTACTAGTAATGTATATGAAGGTTATAAGATTAATATTAGTATTAATGATTTCTTTAGTAATCACTTTGCAATACTAGGAAACTCTGGTGCTGGTAAATCTTGTACTGTTGCTTCTATTTTGCAAAAGTTATTTACTAGTAGTCCTACACCTCCAATTAATTCTAATTTATTCTTCTTTGATGCATATGGTGAGTATACAAATGCTTTTTCTGGATTACATGATGTTAATCCTAAATTGAATTATAAGACTTATACAACTAATATTGAGGATCCAGATACTGATATTTTAAGAATACCTATTTGGTTACTTGATGTTGATGATTTAGCATTATTATTAGATGCTACTACACCTACACAATTACCAATTATTGAAAAAACATTAAAACTAGTTCCAATTCTTACTGGTAGTAGTGAAAATGTTATTAGAAGAAAAAATGATATTATAGCAAGAGCTTTACAAGATATATTATTATCAGGTAATGATTCTACTAAGATTCGTGACCAAGTAATTGGTGTACTTACTAAGTTTAATACACCTAGTCTTAATCTTGAATCTGAGATAGTACAACCTGGATATAAGAGAACATTTAAACAATGTTTATTAATTGATAAAACTGGTAAGATGCAAGAGATGGAACTTGTTGTTGAATTTGTACGTGGTTTTATTATTGATGAAGGTACTATAGAAGTTAATCCAGATGAAGTAAATCCATATTATACATTAAGTGATTTAGAGCTTGCGATGGACTTTGCTTTGATTTCTGAAGGTATTTTAAAGAGTGATAAGGTATTTGATTATGCTAATGTTATGAGTGTTCGTCTTCATACTTTAGCAACTGGACCAAATAAAGAGTATTTTTCTTATCCTAATTATGTTACTAGAGATCAATATATTAGGGATTTAACTACTAAAGATGGAGCTAATTGTCAGATTACTAACTTCAATATTAACTATATTGATGATAGATTAGCTAAGAATATTACTAAGATATTATCTCGTATGTTGTTCTTAAAAGCATCTGTTACTAAACCTCGTGGTAGTCATGCTTTCCACATAATTATTGAAGAAGCTCACCGTTATGTTCAACATGATAGTGATATTGAATTACTAGGATATAATATATTCGAACGTATTACTAAAGAGGGACGTAAATATGGTATGTTCTTAGCACTTATTACACAAAGACCATCAGAGTTATCTGATACTTGTGTATCTCAATGTGCAAACTTTGTAGTACTTAGAACTCTACATCCAGTAGATTTACAATATATTAAAGAAATGGTTCCTAATGTTTCACAAGAGATTGTTTTACAACTTAAGAACTTGAAACCAGGTAATTGTATTGCATTTGGTATGGCATTTAAAGTACCTATACCAATGTATATAGATTTACCAAATCCAAGACCACTTTCTAATAATGTTGATCTTGAGAATGTATGGTATAAAGAAGAAAGTCCAAGTGGCGTTGTTGAACAAGCAGCGGTTTCTAATGGTAATGGTATTTCTGCAGGTGGAACATTCTTTAGTTCACCTGTTACACCACAACCTATGGCACAGAGTCAAGGACAACAAATGCCAGTGGCTCCAACACAACAGGCTGTTACTGCTCCTGTACAAATGCAAGCACCTGTTCAACAGCAACCTGTTCAACAGCAACCTGTAGTAGCAGCTGCTACTTTTGTACAACCTATTCAAAATGTAGCTCCACAGCCTCAAGTACAACCTGTACAACCTGCACAAGTTCAAAGTGTAGCACCTGGTGCTAGTGCTAGTGCTGGTGTTAGTGCTAGTGCTGTGCCAGCAGCTTAATTTTGACTTTTACTTTTAATAAAATTATGATAGAATGTAAATAGTAATTGATGAAAGAATGAAAAATGGAGGATATATATGGGAATTAATTTTAAAGGATTATTATCAGGAAATAATGAAGAAGAAGAAAAAGAAGAATTAGCTGGTGATGATGGTTACTATACTACTTCACGTGAAGAATTCCATGAGCAAAATGGAATTGCTGGTTCTAAAATGATGTTATTAGAACCACGTGCTTATAGTGAATCACAACAAATAGCTGATTATTTAAAAAATAGAAGTGCTGTTGTAGTTAATTTAAAAAGAGTTACACCAGATCAAGCAAAAAGAATTGTAGATTTCTTATACGGTACTATTTATGCTATTGGAGGAGATATTCAAAAACTTGGTGGTGGAATATTCTTATGTACTCCTAATAATGTTACTGTAGATGGTAAGATTAGTGATGAAGCAAATAATAGTTCTGCTAAAGGAAATAGAGCTACTTCTAAAAAAGATGGTAAAGAAGAGGAAGAAGACGATTTCTTTTAATAATTAATTTTTGACAATTTCTGAGGTGATTATATGGATAAGTTTAGTTATGAAGCTAATGGATATAATCGTCATGAAGTTAACCAATTTGTTGGAGATGTTATTACTCAGACTGAGGGAATAATTCAAAGAGTTAAAGATCAAAGATCTGAGATTGAGAAATTAAAAAAAGAATTAGAGCATTATAAAAACTTAGAGGAAACTTTAAAAATGTCGATTATAAGAGCTGATAAACAAGCTGAAGAAATAAAAAGGATGGCTCGTAGTGAAGGTGAAGAAATCATTAATGATGCGAAGACAAATGCATCTATTATAGTAAATGATGCACTTTTGAGATCAGAAAGAATCGAAAATAATGCTGATATTCTAGAAAAAAACATTGTGATTTTTAAACAAAAATTAAGAGCAATTGTCGAACAACAATTGGAAATTGTAGATGAAATTGAAGTTTTAGAATTAGATACAAAGTAGGCTATGCCTGCTTTTTTTATTATAATTTTTATGATAAAATAGATAATAGAGAGTGATAATATGTTAATATTAATGGATTGTAGTGATGCTGGACTTAGTAATATATTAGCTGTTTTTAGAAATCTATTAAATGTTATTTGGATAGTTGGACCAATAGTTGCAATGATTAGTCTAATTATTAGTATTACTAAATTAGTAACTAATCCAGATGATAAAAAGATTCCTAAAAGTATTTTTAATAGTATTATTGCTTTAGCAGTAATGTTTTTAATACCAGCTTTTATTAATATGGTTATGTCTATGTTGGGTGATAGTACTAGTATTAGTTCTTGTTGGAATACTAATACTAAGATTAGTTATGGTTCTACATATATTGATCCTTATTCGAAGGATAGAAAGAAGTCTGTGATTTACACTCCTTCTGATTATGAGAAGGGTGATGAAAAGAAGACGGAAGATGGTAGTACTTCTATTACTGCTACTGTAACATCATGTGGAAACTTAGAATATTGTAATAAGTTTTTAACTAGTATGGTTAATAATTCTAAGAGGTTAAATGATGCTATTCTTAAAAATAATGCTAGTGTTGTATATTCTAATAGTGGTGATCCTAAATCATGGGCTGAAGCTATTAAAGTAGCAGAATCAGGTAGGACAGTTAAGATTAGTTGTAATAGACCATCACATTGGGGTATGAGAGATATAACTGGTGAGTATAGAGACTTTTGGTCATTAGCAGCAGGTGGTTTTAAAAATTATGGTGGACCTATGACTAATTACACTACACAGTTAAAGTTTAGTGGTTCTAAGAGTGTAAAGACTGCTATTCAAGATGGAACAATAGTACCTGGTGATATAATTGGTACATCTGGACATACTTTTGCAATATATAGTGTTGATAGGAGTAGTGGTTCAGCTGTAGTATTTGATGGTGGACATAGATTTACTAATAAGTGTCAGCAACAAAGAAAATGTTCTACGATGTTTACGTATTCAGCTAGTGCTAATGCGGGATTTAAGTTGTATCAAATAATAAGGTGGGTAAAATGAGAAAGAAAAAGAATAGTAAAATGTTGCTATTGATAGGTGGTTTAGTATTTATAGTAATATTAATTGTTATATTATATTTATATTTTTCTAAAGATAAGTATTCTTGTATAGATTATGAAACTCATACTTATTATTCATTTAGTAATGAAGAGGAAATGCACAAAGTATGTGATCAGTTTAACGGTACTTTAGAAGATAAGAAGATGAATAGTTATGATATATATAATGATTTAATAAATGCTAATTATAGTGATTTTAGTTTTGCTCCATATATTAATAGTGATAATAAACTTAGTATTATAATTGCCATAACTGATTGTGATAAGCCAAATGAAGCTAAGAGTAATGCTATTAAATGGTTTAAGAATCATAATTATAATATTAATGATTATATAATAGAATATGAATACCCATGTGAGCAATAAAGAAAGGAATGAGAGTATGGAGAATAATGTTAATGTGGTTGTTGAAAAGAAAAAGGGGAGTCTTTTATGGTTGTGGATATTACTAGGATGTCTAGGTATGGTTGTAGTAGGGGTAATAGTATTTGTATTATTACTAGTACTTGGATTTGTTAGTTTTAATAGGAATAAGACAATAAAAGCAGTAGCAAAAGAAGATAAATTTATTGTAGTTGTTGATAAGGCTGTAAAAGATGGAAGTTTAAATAATGAATTAAAAAATGCATCTATTGGAATAAAAGATGGAGATACAATTAAGTTTCTAGGTATGGATATTGATAATGATAGTAAAAGAGACTTAGTTGGTTATTATGATAATAATATTATTGTTGTTGATGTTGATACTAAAGATGAAAATATTGATTTAAAAGAAGTTTATGCTAATGTTAAGGATGAAGCTAGTTTACAATATGCTTATTCTATTGAAAAAGATAAAAATGTATGGACTTATGAGACAAAAGATGGGGAACATTTTGTTAAAGAAGATGTTAATAAAGTAATTACTAATGATGAGTTTGATAAGAATTATTATATTATTAAAGATTTAGAAGATGTAGAACTTAATAATATATTTGATGATTCAGTAGATTTTAATTATGGTGAAGAGACTATTGATAAAGATGGTTTAAAAGATTCTATGTTTGATAATGATGAGATTGTAAAAGATTCTAATATGAGTCAAGAAGAGATTAAGAATAAAGCAATTGAACATAAAAATGAAATAGTTAAGAAAGAAGAAGCTGCTAAAAAAGCAGAAGAAACTAAAAAAGAGCAAAATACTACTACTACTAATAATAATAGTAGTTCAAGTAATAGTGGATTAATGAGTCAAGCTCAAGCTGATAATATTATTAAAAAGAAATATGGTCTTGATAATAATATGAGGGCTAATGCTGGGTCATTTGATTTAGCTTTTGTATCTTTAGGTTTAGTAACTTATCAAGGAGATAATCAAAAATATTATATGTATAATTCGTATAATGTATTGGAAACACATAGATCATTTAATGGTTCATTTATCGTAAATGCTGCAACTGGTAAGATTAGATATATTACTTACAATGGTGGTTCTATTCCAAGTAATGGTTTAATACCTGCTAATTCTGGAGATCAAGATGTTTAAAATAAATGTTGTCAAAAAATTTAAAGTGTGATATATTATACCTTGTAAAAACAAGTGCGAAAGACGGAAATATTTGAAGATTCAAAGAGAGTTCTCGTTGGGTGGAAAGAGAATAATTAGTATGATATTTCGGATCACTTTCAAGTGTGGTTTATGGATAAGATAAATCCGGTTGCGCGTTATAGCATTGAGATAAGTTAATACTTATAAATTAAGGTGGTACCACGAGCTTTTCGTCCTTAGGATGAGGCTCGTTTTTTTATTATAGGAGGGAATATGTTACTTAATGTTTTATTACTTATTGTGGGGTTCGTCATATTAATAAAAGGTGCAGATTTATTTGTAGATGGAGCAAGTGGAGTTGCTGGTAACTTTAAAATTAGTAAGATGTTAATTGGGCTTACGATTGTATCATTTGGTACTAGTGCACCAGAGTTTGCTGTTAGTGTTAAATCTTTGCTTAGTGGTAGTGGAGACATAGTGCTAGGTAATGTCATAGGTAGTAATATACTTAATATATTATTAATACTAGGATGTAGTGCATTAGTTCATAGTTTAACTGTTAAGAATAATACAGTTAAAAAGGAATTGCCAATTACAATGTTAATTACTTGCTTATTTGCAGTACTATTATCAGATTCAATATTTGATAAAGGAATGATAAATCAGTTTACTAGAAGTGATGGCGTAGTACTAATATTATTCTTTGCTGTATTCTTATATTATTTAATTAAGATGGCAAGAAATAAAGTAGAGGATGAAAAAGATGAAGATATTATCTCTATGAAGAAAGCTATTATTTTTACTATTATTGGACTTGTTGGAATAGTACTTGGAAGTAATTTTGTAGTAGACAGTGCTAGCTTTATTGCTAAAGAGATAGGAGTTAGTGAGAGAATGATATCTCTTACAATTATTGCTTTAGGTACTAGTTTGCCTGAGTTAGTTACTTCTGTTACTGCTACTATGAAAGGTGAATATGATATTGCTATTGGTAATGTTGTAGGTAGTAATATATTTAATATAGGAATAGTAATTGGAGTACCTGTTGCACTTTTAGGTGGAATTGGTAATATTGCTTTTAGTTATATTGATTTAATAGTAATGGTTGCTAGTGCAATAATAATATTTGTCTTTTCTTTTGATGATTATAAGATTACTAGAAAAGAAGGAGTTATGTTATTGCTATTATTCATAACTTATTATGGATATGTAATTTTAGTATAGGAGGGTGTTTTATGAAATTTAAGAAATTAGATAATAAGAGTATCGATAAGGTAGAAGCTAAAATTGTTAAAGATTGGAAAAAGATGGATATACTTAAAAGAAGTATAGAAACTAGAGAAGGTAATGAAAACTTTGTATTTTATGATGGACCAATTTATGCAAATGCTAAACCAGGAATTCATCATGTATTTGCTAAAACAATTAAAGATGCTTTTTGTAAATATAAAACTATGCAAGGATATAGAGTATTAAGAAAAATAGGACTTGATACTCATGGATTACCAATAGAAGTTAATGTTGAGAAAAAACTTGGATTTAAGAATAAGAGTGATATTGAAAAGTTTGGTATCGAAAACTTCTGTCGTGAATGTAATAATGAAACTGCTACTAATATAGATGAAGTTAAGAAAGTGACTGATATGATGGGTCAATTTATTGATCAAGAGAATCCATATGTTACTTGTAGTAATGAATATATTGAATCTGAGTGGTGGATTATTAAAGAGATGGAAAAGAAGGGCTTATTATACTATGGTAATAAAGTATTATGGTATTGTCCTAGATGTGGTACTGAATTATCTGCTAATGAAGTTAGTCAAGGATATGAAGAGGACTCAGTTAACTCATTAATCTTACCATTTAAGAAAAAGGGAGAAGATGTTTATTTCTTAGTATGGACTACTACTCCTTGGACATTAATTGCTAATGTCGGACTTTGTGTTAATCCAAGTCTTGAATATAACTTAGTTGAATCTATGGGATATAAGTTTATTATTGCTAATAGTTTACTTGAAAAAGTATTAGGTGAAGATGCTAAGATATTAGAAACATATAAAGGTACTGATTTAGTTGGTATGGAATATGAACAATTAATGCCTTTTGTAGAAGTTGAAGGTGATGCTTTTAAAGTAATTGCTGATAATTATGTTACTGCTGATGATGGTACTGGTATAGTTCATATTGCTCCAGCTTATGGTCAAGATGATAATAGAGTATGTAGAGAAAATGGTATTGGATTTGTTAATCCAGTTGGACCAGATGGTTGCTATACTGAAGGGCCATGGAAAGGTAGACTTGTTACTGATAAAGAGTTAGAACTTGATATTATTAAATGGTTAAAAGGTGAAGATAAGTTATTTAAGAAAGTTAAAATGGTTCACGATTATCCACATTGTTGGAGATGTAAGAGCCCACTTATCTCTTATCCTAAACCAGCTTGGTATGTTGAAACTACAGCTTATAAAGATAAAATAATAAAAGCAAATAATAAAATTCATTGGTATCCAGAATATGTTGGTGAAAAAAGATTTGCTAACTGGTTAGATAATATGGTTGATTGGGGAATTTCAAGAAATAGATATTGGGGTTGTCCAATGCCAATTTGGGAATGTGAATGTGGTCATAGAGAAGTAATTGGCTCACTTGATGAATTACAAGAAAAAGTTGTAGAAGATGTTGATGTTCATAAGATTGAATTACATAGACCATATGTAGATGACTTGCATTTAAAATGTTCTGAATGTGGTAAGAAAATGACTCGTGTTACTGATGTTATGGATGTTTGGTTCGATAGTGGAGCTATGCCTTATGCTCAATGGCATTATCCATTTGAAAATAAAGAGAAGTTTGAAGATCAATTTCCAGCAGATTTTATTGCTGAAGGAGTAGACCAAACACGTGGATGGTTCTATGTATTATTAGTAATATCAACTATTATTTCAGGAGAGTCTAGTTTTAAAAATGTTGTTGTTAATGACATGATGTTAGATAAAAATGGTAAGAAGATGAGTAAGTCAACTGGTAATATTATAGATCCAGTTGAGATAATGAAGAAATATGGAGCAGATACTATTAGATTCTATATGTTATATGTATCTCCAGTATGGACTCCACTTCGATTTAGTGAAGATGGTGTAAAAGAAGTTTATTCTAAATATACATCTACACTTAAGAATGCTTATTCATTCTTTGAAATGTATGCTAATGCTGATAAAGTAGATCCAAGAGGATATGATATTCCTGTTAAAGATAGAGATTTAATAGATAGATGGTTGATTTCTAAATTAAATAAATTAGTTCGTGATGTCAACTTGGCTTATTCTGAATATGATTTAAATAAAGTTACTAAGTTAATAGTACCATTCTTAAATGATGATTTATCTAACTGGTATATTAGAAGTAATAGAAGAAGATTCTGGGATTCTGAGCTTACTGAAAGTAAAAAATGTGTATATTTAACAATGTATGAAGCATTATGTACATTATGTAAGTTATGTGCACCACTTACTCCATTCTTAACTGAAGAAATCTATAAGAATTTAACTGGAGAAGAATCTGTTCATTTAGCTGATTTCCCAGTTGAGAATACTGATTATATTGATGAAGCAGTAGAAGAGAGAATGGATTTAGTTAGAGATGTATGTAGTTTAGGTAGATTTGCTAGAGAAGAAGTAAATATTAAAGTTAGACAACCAATTAGTTATTTAATGTTACCTAAGAGTGATGAAGTAATTATTGGTGATTTACTTCCAGTAATACTTGAAGAGTTAAATGTAAAAGAAGTTAGATTTATGGAAGATATGACTGAGTATCTTGAGTATATTGTTAAGCCTAACTTTAAAGTATTAGGAAAAGAATTAGGACCTAAAATTAAAGAATTACAAAATGTACTTAGTAAATTAACAAGTAAGGAGATTGCGACTATATCTGAAGATAAATTAGTTGTTAAATTAGCTGGAGAAGACTTTGAATTAAATAATGATAATGTATTAATTTCATTAAAACAAAAAGAAGGTTTTGCTTCAGCAAGTAATCAACGTACTTGTGTAGTTATTGATACTGAATTAACTGATGAATTAATATTAGAGGGACTTGCTCGTGAGTTTGTAAGAAAAGTACAAAGTCTAAGAAAAGATGCTGACTTTGTTATAACTGATCATATTAAAGTTTATTATCATGGTACTGAAAAAGTAGATGAGATGTTAGATAAGTATTATGATTATGTTATGGGAGAAGTACTTGGTGATGAATTAATTAAAGATGATAGTATAAAAGAAGAATATGATTTAAATGATGAGAAAGCTTCTATAAAAGTAGAGAGAATTTAATT
>CAMOYT010000021.1 GCA_946630315.1 uncultured Bacillota bacterium
AATTGTTGTAATTATTATTCTTCTTTTCATATACTCACCTTTATAAATTATATCATTTTATATACTTTTTCTAAATAATTAATTCTTTTTTCTAGGTATTTTGGATTATGTGCTAAAGCATCACATCTTTGTACTTCTAATCTTGTTAGAGTAAATTCATAGTCTTCTTCTATATCTTCTTTTGTTATTTCTGTATCATGTAATTCTATAAGTTTAGATATTTTTTTTATATATTCATCATTAAAACCTAGTCTTTTTAATATTATTTTAGACATATCACTACTTACTTTAGCATGTCCATGAAAGTGTCTAACCTCTTCATCTTGGTATTGGATAGGTTTACTTATATCATGTAATAGAAGTGCTAATCTTACATCTATATCATTTTTTGATAAAGATAGTGCAAGTTTAGTATGCTCCCAGACATCTAAGTGATGATGTGGATGATTATGTGGGAATTTAATCATAGGTTTAATTTCTGGAATTATTTCTAATAAATAATCCATATTATTGTTTATTTCTTCTATTAAATTATCACTTGAAAGTATTTCTATTAGTTTCATAAAATCACCTATTAATATTATAACAAAAAAAGAGAGATTTCTCTCTCTTATGAGCCTGTGGATGTATATTTCTTTGTACCTATATAAAATATTATATTACTTATTATAAATATAATTATGGAATAATATGGTAATAATAAATAGATTAGATTATTAGTCTCTCCTGTTAAGTATCTTATTGGATAATAGTTTACTAAAGTTATAGGTATTACTAAAGTGAAGAATATTCTTACTACTTTTTTATAAATACCCATTGGATACTGGCCTACTTGTCTAGTTCCATTTGTAAATATATTTATTACTTCTAAGCCTTGAATTGTATAGAAACAAAAACTTGCTCCTACAATTAATACTGATAATATTATAATACTGCAACATAGTACCATTGATACTAATAATAGTATTTTTAATATAGTAATATTTGTCATTACTTTTATTGAACTGTAGATAAATATTATTAGTGAGATTAATACTCTTCCTGTTTTTTCGTAGCAAATATCACTACCAAATATTTGGATAAATAATGATCTTGGCCTAATTAATAATAAGTCAAAGTTTCCATTTACTATTATTTTAGAGAAATGATCAAATCCTCTTCCAAATAATTCTACTAGTGAATAGCCTAACCATAAAGTAGAAAAGCCTAATAATATTTCATATGTATTATATGTATCTAGTAATTTAAATTTATAAAATAAAGATATTACTACGAATAATTCTACTAACATAGCTAGAGCTTGAGAAATAATTGTTAATATAAATGAAGATTTATATTCAAGACTTATTTTTAAGTGAAGTGATAAATAGTTTTTTATTAAACTCAATTATCCTCCTTGAATAGATACTTTTGAGAGAGCTTTTTTCATTAATAATCTTCCTATTATTATTAATATTATTATCCATATTATTTGTAATATTATACTATTTATTCCATAAGTAATATTTATATTACCTGAATAGATTCTTACTGCTAAGTCACTAATTAATCTAAATGGTAAGTATTCAGTAATCATTAATAAAGTAGTTGGTAATAATGGTAGAGGTACATCTATTCCTGATAATAATCCACCAACTGTATAAATTATACTTGATATACCTTTATCTTGGTATGTAAAGAAAGTTATTATATTTATTAGCATACATATACTTGTTATTAATAATGAACCTAAGAATAAGGCTATTAAGAATAAGATAAAGGCTTTTATTGATATTGGTGGTAATAAATTATATGGTTTTGGTAAAAATAGTGCTAAAAGTATTACTGGAAAACATCTTAATAAGCATCCAGCATATCTTTTAGATAAGTGTTTTAGATACCACCACCAATAAAGATCATATGGTCGACATAGTTCATAAGCTACGGTACCATTTTTTATTTGTTCTAATATTTGTTCATCTTTTATTGCTATTAAGATTAAATAAAAGAAAGCTTGATTTAGCCAAACATAACACATTAGTTCTTGAAAGTTTATGCTTTCAATACTTGTATGACTATAAAAGGCTTCAAAAACAAGTGCATAGAGAAAACCCCAAAAGAATTGTGTACATAATCCAGCTAGTGCTGAAGTCTTATACTGAAGTCCTACTAATAATTCAGACTTAAAATAAGATAAATAGGCTTTTATAAGTTATATTCCTCATATAGTTTGACTATTACATTATCAATACTATTTTCTAAGATATTTACATCTTCTATTTCACATACTTTTGAGTATTCTCTTATTACTTCAGAAATAGTTTTTTCATTTACTTTTACTTCTAAAAGTACTTTATTTCTTTGTTTCTTTATAACTTCTGTTCCTTTTACTTTGGGAAAATTAGTCATCTTTTTATAAACTATTTCTACTTGTTTTTTATTATTGAATTTTTTCTTGATGTCATTTAGTTTACCATCATATAATTTTTTTCCATGACCTATTACTATTACTCTATTAGTTAGAGCTTCGATATCAGTCATGTCATGTGATGTTAATATGATCGTAACTTTTTTCTTTTCATTTATTTCTTTGATGAATTTTCTTACTTGGACTTTTGAGATAGCATCTAGTCCTATAGTAGGTTCATCTAGAAATAAAATCTTAGGATTATGAAGTAATGATGCAGCAATTTCGCAGCGCATTCTCTGTCCTAGAGATAATTGTCTTACTGGTGTTTTTAAAAACTCTTTTAAATTAAGAAGTTCAATTAATTCTTCTTTTGTTTTTTGATATTCTTTATCATTTATTTTATAAATATCTTTTAAAAGAAGAAAAGAATCTTCTACTGGTATATCCCACCATAATTGAGACTTTTGTCCAAAGACAACTCCGATATTTTTGACATATTTAATTCTGTCAATAGAGGGAGTGAATCCGTCTATTAAAATCTTTCCACTATCTGGTTTTAAGATTCCTGTTAACATCTTAATAGTTGTGGATTTTCCTGCTCCATTAGGTCCGATGTAAGCAACGATTTCTCCTTTATTAATATTGAAAGAAATATTATCAACTGCTTTTATTTCTTTATATTCTCTTTTTATGAAAGATTTAAAAGCATTTATCAGACCGCTATCACGTGTATAAACTTTAAATGTTTTGTTTAAGTCTTTTACTATGATAAAACTCATTCTTCCTCCTAAATTGTTGACATCTGAAAACTATTTATTATAGGCTTACTACCCTCCTTTCCTACAACGCAAAAAATACAACTTTCTTGTTGTATACCCATTGTTGTATTACCTAATTTTTCAAAACGTCGAGATAATAATAGCACAAATGTTTTATAAACACAATAAAAAAGTCACATTTTTTGTGACTTTTTGTTATTCTACTACTATTTCTACTCTATTATTATTAGATATATTAGTTCTAATAGTATACTTCTTATTATTTATTATTTTTGTTGTATCTTCTAATATTCCAAAGTAGTCAGTTACTTCTCCATAGTCAGCAGCATCTGTAGTTTTAGTATATACAGATAGTGAATATGTACCTATTGGTAAATTAGTAATATCTATATCACTATCATACCAAGCATAATCTTTAGATTTATTATCAGAACATGTTACTTTATATGATCCTTTATTAGTACTTGTTAAATCATAATAATATTGTTTATAAGTAGTTGTATTTTCTACTATTAGTTTTCTTGTTATTGATAGAGCATTTGAATAAGTTCCACCGTAGTTATAACTTGTACCAATTAAATGTAATTTATTATTGTTGAAGTAAATATCATCATAGTCATTAATCATATTTCTATATGTAGGAGCTGTTGATGTTGTATATACTTCATCTCTTACTTTTAAGTTAACTGGTTTATTTTTTAATTTTAAGTTTACATTAAATGTATAACCATGATTTTCATCTTCTCCACGTCTATCTATATTTGTATTAAATAAGTTATCTACTAATACTTCTGTATAATAAGATCCTTTAGTTGCTTTTAAATATAGATTATAATCTCCATTAGGTATTTTACTAAAATCAATAGTATCTTTAAACCAAGAATTATTATAATTATATCCATCTTCTATACCTAATTCATATGGTACATTATTTGTCCAACTATTTAAATTAATTGAATATTCATTCTTATTATCTTTTAATACTAATTCATATTTAGTAGTTGTATTATTATTTATACCTTTAATAATAGTATATCCAGATATAGTATATTTCTTTGTTGTTTTATTAAATGATAATTCATTTAAGAAGAATTCTCCTTCTTTTTCTTGTGGATTAGTACTAATTTGTTCTTTTTCTTTTACTGTTACTTTGATTGTCTTTGTAGTAGTTTGATTCTTTGTATCAGTTATTTTATAAGTTACTTTATATTCTCCTGCTACTTTAGTATTTACATTATTTTCTACTACTTCTATTTTACTTGTTAAATCTCCATCTTCTTTATCATTTGCAGTAACATTAGCTTTTGGATTAAATGTATCTCCTACTTCTAATACTACATCACTAGCAGTTATTGTAGGTACTTCATTTTTATTTACTATTACTGTTATTGTTTTTGTTACTGTATGAGATTTTGAATCAGTTACTGAATATGTTACTTTATATGTTCCAGCAACTTTATTATTAACTGTATTTTCTACTACTTTAATATTTTTAGTTATATTTCCATCTTCATTATCATGAGCTGTTACATCTTTTAATGGATCAAAACTATCTCCTACTTCTATAGTTTTATTATTAGCAGTTATTGTTGGAGCCATATCTTCTACTACACTTTGTGATAGTGTGATTGCTACATTTGGAGCAGATTGTAGAGTCCATCCAAATTCATTAGTAGTACCTGATAAGTCAACTGGTACTTTTAACCAAGTATATCCTGATACTGTTTTCTTTTCTAATACTGGAACATATGAATTATGATATAGTCCACTAATTAAAGTAGCTTTGGTATCTTCAGTAGTAGAATTTACCCAAGTATATTGGTTACCACTTGCAGTTACTGAAGCTTTACCATATGCTGTATTTGTAAATTTAATTGAATCTGCTGCTACCCAATGTTTTTGATCATACTTGTAATCACTTGTTACTAAATATGCAACTGGTGAATTGTTTGAATAAGCAGCTGCAAATACCATTACATATCTATTATTTTTTAGTGTTTGTCCTTTTTTAGAAGTTAATGTTGAATCATAATAGTATGGAGTATCTTTTACTGAGATAGCTACTTTAGGTTGTAATACTGTATTTACTATATATAAATCATAAGTATAATTTTTATCTTTATAACTTGTTATTGTATCTACTGATTTATTTGTTGTTGTATTTATCTTTTTAACATTAGATGCTTGTACCCAAACATATGAGTTCCAATTATAATATCCACTAGTTTGAATATTTCCATTTGATAAGTTTTTATCTGATATTACTTTGTACCAAAGTACATTATTTACTTTTTTTTCATCTACTATTACTAAAGCATCTTCTGCTTCTGGATATGTATATATAAATTTAGAAGAAGTAGATGCATCTAAATATGCTTTAGTTGGTCCTGTTACTACTCCTAATTGATAGTAGTTGTAATCTTGAAGACCAAAGTATTTATCTAGTGCATAATAGTTAGCAGCCATTTTTTCTGACCAATACACGTCTGATGCATATTTTACATTCATACCAATATACTTATTACCAAATTGTGGTCCAAAATATCTCCAATCTGTTGGATTAGCATAACCATATGTTACCCATTTATTAGCAAATCCTAAGATTGATGATGAGAATGTTGCATACCAATTAGCTGCTTGTGTTGGATTAGAGTCTACTGCATTAAGACCAAATCCATTATTTTTATTAATAGCTAAATTACTACGTCCATTTCCTGTTTCATTTCTAGATAGAGATAGTGCTAAAACAGCATTAACTCCATACTTTTCTTGAGCATTATAGAAGAATGTTCCCATTCCATATAATCTAGATGATCCATTAGATGTAGCATTACCATAAGCATCTTTCTTAATTCCCATACCATTTCTAATATATTCATCAATATTTACACTAGAATATTTTGTTTTTGTATGAGTAGATAGATATTGATAATAGTTATAATATGGATTGTTCTTATTAACTGCATTAGTATGGACACCATTACGAACATCACTAGTTAATGTTTTTAAATTGTTATAGAAATAATGTCCATCATAAGAATAATATGTTCCTGCTGCTAACATTGTAGGCTTTGGTCCAATAGTACTTCCTGCTATTACAGCATTAGCATTTTGTAATCTACTGATATAATTATGTCTTATTGAATCACTTGTTACTGTATATGAACTAGCTGTCTTTACCCAAGTTAGTGGAACTAATTCATAATCATTTTGACTTATCCAAGCTTTACAATCATTTATTTCTACTCTTATCCACCAATTACCATTATAGTTACTAATAGTTAATAAAACACCATCTGTTCCACCATATGATTGCTTATTATTCATATATGTATAACTTCCTCCACCTGGTGTTCTATAGTAGTAACTAACATCTGATGGAGATACTGTTAAGTCTACTAAGGCATTATTAGCATCAATTATTTTAGATACTCCATTTACTTTAGTTAATATTGCTAGATCTTCAGTACCAATACTTTCCATATATTTTCTAGCATCTGAATAATTGCTGTAACAACCTTTTTGTGTTATTGTTCCATTTGAATTAAAGCTAGCTACTTCGAAAGTACCACAAAGAGCACGATTTTTATAATCACTACTAGAGAAGGCATAAACATTCTTAGTGCCTAATAGTATTAATAATAATACTAATGCTGTTAAAAAAGTCTTATTATTTTTCATAGGCATACCTCCTCATTATTCTAATTACATTATATCAATAAAAAGTGTAAAATTGTGTTATTTTACATAAGTTTCACTTTCTTTTACAATTATTTACAATTAGTTGTAATTATAAATTTGGCAATTATTTACTTTTAGTTTATAATAATGAGTTGATTTATTGATAAAACAAACAAATCTATTATTTCATAGGTTGATTAATTTGGTTATTTTCGTTATAATTTAAAATAGCTGAAGAATAAATAAATGGAGGTTTTTTTATGGCTAGAGAAGTAAAGACAAAAGTTAAACTTATTTATAAAATATTATTACTTTTAGCAATTGTTGCATCTGGTTTTGCATTATATGAAATATATTTATTAAATTCTATTGAAGATGTTTTAAGAGCTATTGTTATGGCAGTACTTGTGATACTGGACTTATTCTTTATATATAGAGTTGTTAAAACTAAAAAGAAACGTAGTAAACATATTGGCTTAATATTTGCCCTACTATTATATACGATAATATGTGGCCTAGTTGGTGGTGCTATATTTTATGTTTATGGGCAATTAAATAGTATTAATAAGAATACTGTTACTTATACTAGTGATTTAGTTGTTCTTGGTAAAAATAGTGCTAGCGATATTAAAGATGTAAAGAATATGGAAGTTGGTATGCTTAGTGATAAGACTAATCCAGAAGGATATATCATTCCTAAAGAAGTAATTGATAAATACAATTTACAAGATGATAATGAGATTAAAGAATATGAAGATTATCATACTATGATGGCTGATTTATATGATGAGACATTAGATGCTATATTTATTACTGATAATTATGTTTCTATGTTTGAAGGAATTGAGGGTTATGAAAATATAGATAGTTCTACTAAAGTAATATTTAAACAAGAAAAAGAAATGAAGAAAGCTGCTACTTCTAAGAAAGAAACTGCTTCTTCTGGTAAAGATATAAAAGAACCATTTACAATACTTTTAATGGGTATTGATTCTACTGATGAAGTATTAGAAAAGAATGCTATTGCGAATGGAGATACATTAATATTAATTACATTTAATCCTAAGACTTTAAATGCTACTATGTTATCTATTCCAAGAGATAGTTATGTTCCAATAGCTTGTTGGAGTGGACAACCTGAGAATAAAATTACTCATGCTGCTGCATATGGTAATGATTGTATGATTAATACTATTGAAAACTACTTTGGTGTTAGTATTGATTATTATGCAAAGATTAACTTTAAAGGTTTAGTTAAATTAGTTAATGCTGTTGGTGGAGTTGAAGTAGATGTTCCTAAAAGATTATGTACTGATGACTCTAGTAGAGGTAGTCAAATATGTATTAATGCAGGACATCAAACATTAAATGGTGAACAAGCATTAGTATTTGCTAGAAATAGAAAGCAATTACAAAATGGTGACTTTGGTAGAGCTGAACACCAACAAGAAATTATTAAAGCTTTAATTAATAAAATGAGAGATGTTAGAGATGTTGGTACATTTATGAATATACTTAATACTATCTCTAATAGTTTAGATACTAACTTAACTACTAAACAAATCTTATCATTCTATAATGTTGGTAAAGATATTGTTACTCGTAGTAATTCTGAAGCTGAACTTATTAATATTCAACAATTATATCTTGAGGGTTCTGGACAAATGATTTATGATGAAAGAGCTCGTATGGTACTATGGGATTATATTCCATCAGAAAATAGTAGAAAAGCTATTGTAAGAGCTATGAAAGAAAACTTAGAGAAGATTGAGCATAAGCCTATTACTGAGTTTAGTTTCTCTATTAATGAGCCATATGAGAAGAAAGTTATTGGTAAAGGTGTTACTGGTGGTGGAGCTTATAACTTAATGCCAGACTTTACTGGAGATTCTGAAGTTCAGGCTAAAGCAACATGTTCTAGATTAGGACTTAGTTGTACATTTAAAGGAACTGGTTATGTTACTAGTCAAAGTGTACCAGCAAGATCTAGACTTGATAAAGGTAAGAGTATTACATTAACACTTGGTAATGGAAAAGATGAAAAAGAAACTACTAAAGATGAAGAGGAAGACGAGGAAGAAGATAATAATAAAGAAAACACTGGTGATAATACTGGTGAAGATACATCTCCTACTACTCCTACTTCTCCTACTACTCCATCTGAAGGAGATAATACTGGTGAATCTAATGATGGTGGTACTGGTATGACTATTCCTAAAATAAATGAATAGAAGAAGTTAATACTTCTTCTTTTTTTATGATACTTTTATGTTATAATTTATACTAGAGAGGTGTTATATGTATAGAAAAAGTATTAAAGAAGTATTTAAAGAATTAGATACTACTAAAGATGGTCTTACCGCTAGTCAAGTAAATAAACGACTTGCTCAATATGGAGAAAATAAAATTGAAAATAAAAATAGACGTACTAAATTAAAAGTACTGTTAAGTCAATTTGATAATATGATGATTAAGTTATTACTTATTGTATCAGTTATTTCATTTATTTATGAGTTGATTACTCATGAACCTTTTACTGATACTATATTAATAATAATTATTATATTTATTAATGTTATTATGGGTTATCTGCAAGAATCAAAAGCTGAAGCTCAAATTGAATCATTACAAAAGTTTGAGACTTTAAATTGTAAAGTTAGAAGAAATGGTAAAGATGAGATTGTTGATGCTGGTGATTTAGTTCCAGGGGATGTTGTTTATTTAGAAGCAGGTAATAAAATACCAGCTGATGGTAGAATAATAGAATTTTCTAATCTTTCTGTAAATGAATCAATTCTTACTGGAGAGAGTCAAGCAGTATATAAGAATAATTTAGTTATTAATGAAGAAGTATTAATAAATGATCGTCACAATATGCTTTATAGTGGTTGTGATATTACTAATGGTCATTGTACTTATGTTGTTACTGATACAGGTTTAAATACTGAACTTGGAAAGATTGCAGAAGAACTAACTAATGAGAAAGATGTTCCTACTCCACTTCAAAGAAAGATTGAAGAGATTAGTAATAGACTTACTCAAATTGTTTTAGTTATTATTGCTTTTGTATTTATTTATAATATTGTTGTTTTACATAATGATTTAATGCAAGTTATTATGCTTGCTATATCATTATTAATATCTGCAGTACCTGAAGGTTTACCTGCTGTTATTACAGTTTCTTTATCTATTGGTGTTAATGCCATGAGTAAGAAGAATACTATTGTTCGTACTATGTCTTCAGTTGAAACTTTAGGTAATGTTGAAGTTATTTGTTCTGATAAAACTGGTACTATTACACAAAATGTTATGACAGTAACTCAAGTATATAAAGATAAGAAATTATTACCAGCTGGTAAGTTTAAGTACAAAGATGATGATTTAATGTTACTTAATATGATGCTTTGTAATGATTCTACTTATATTGGTGATAAGTTAATTGGTGATCCTACTGAAACTGCTTTGATTGATATATGTATTAAAAATAATATTGATTATAATGCTGTTACTAATACTTTTAATAGAGTTGATGATATTCCATTCGATAGTGATAGAAAACTTATGAGTGTTCAAGTAAGTGATGGTAAGAAAACTTATTTATTTACTAAAGGTAGCTTAGAGGGAATACTTAAAAATAGTAATTATTATGTTGAAAATGGTAAAGTTATTAAACTTACTAAAAAAGAAAAAGATGAATTTATTAAGATGGAACAAGATTTATCTCATAAAGCTTTGAGAGTTATTGCTTTTGCTTATAAAGATGATAAAGAATTAAGTGAAGAGAATTTAATATTCCAAGGTATGGTTGGTATGATTGATCCACCTAGAGAATCAGTATATGGAGCTATTCTTACTTGTAAAAGTGCTGGTATTAGACCTATTATGATTACTGGTGATAATTTAATTACAGCAATGGAGATTGCTAAAAACGTTGGTCTTGCAGATGAAAATTCTTTAGGAATTGAGGGAAAAGATCTTGAGAAGTTATCTGATATGGAATTAGCTGATCAAGTGCTTAATTATAGTGTGTTTGCTAGAGTTTCTCCTCAAGATAAAGTTAGAATTGTAGAAGCTATTCAAAAGAATAAAAAAGTAGTGGCAATGACTGGTGATGGAGTTAATGATGCTCCTTCTATAAAACTTGCTGATATTGGTATTGGTATGGGACAAACTGGTACTGAGGTTACTAAGAGTACTGCTGATATACTTCTTCTTGATGATTGCTTTAGTACTATTGTTGATGCTAACTTTGAAGGTAGAAGAATTTATGATAATATACGTAATGTTATTGTTTATTCTTTATCTAGTAATTTTGCTGAAATGTTTATTGTTGTTATAGGTATGTTCTTATCTGTAACTGCTCTACTTCCAATTCATATCTTATATATTGATTTGGTTACTGATGCTGCTCTTTCTATTTGCTTAGCTTTTGAAAAGGCCTCTAAAGATATAATGAAGAGACCACCTAGGAAAAGTACTAGTAGTTTCTTTACTCCATTTATTATTGCTAATTTAGCAATTAGTTCTATTATTGAAGCTGGATTAGTACTTATATGTTTCTTAGTAGGTAAAACTTATAGTTTAGAAGTTGCTCAAACTATGGCTCTATTATGTTTAATAGTACAAGAAACATTATATGCAATTAATTGTAGGAACTTAAAAGATCCTGTTACTAAACAAGGTTTATTTAGTAATAAGTATTTAAATATAGGAATGATTTTAATTATAATTGTACAAGTATTAACATTCATTACTCCTATTGGAGGATTACTAAAAATAGCACCACTTACATTTAATCAAGTTATATTCATATTTATTGTTAATATTATAGTATTCTTACTTATTGAAGTATGTAAACCAATTATTAGAAAAGTATTTATTGATGAATAAAAAACCACTTAGTGGTTTTTTTATTGTATAATTATAATGAGGTGGTTACATGTATATATTAGAAGTATCATGTAATGATTCTGCTTTAGGTCCAATACTTAGTATTGCGAAGAATTTACTTAGTGTTATACAAATTGTTGTACCTATTCTATTATTATTAATGGTAAGTATACAATTATTTAAGTTAGTTACTAATCCTGAAGAGAAAAATGGCTTGAAGAAAATACTTAATATGTCTATTGCTGCTGTTGTAGTCTTTTTAATACCTATGCTTATTAATATGACTATGGGTATTTTAGGTGAAAATAGTAAGTTTAGTAATTGTTGGAATAATACTAGTAGTATTGGTTTAGGTAATAGTACTTATATTAATCCATATAAAGATAAAAAGAAGACTAAAGTAATTACTGATCAGAAATATGAAAAAGGTAGTAGTCAAGGTGCTTGCCTTTCTAAGGGAAGTAATACTAAAGTTTTATTTGTTGGTAATAGTAAAACTTATGTTTCTAATATTCCAGCTAAGTTTAAGGGAATTGCTAATAATAATGGGTATAATGTTACAGTTAAGACAGCTACTAGAGGTGGTGCTACTCTAAATGAACTTGCTAGTGAATATGCATCTTCTATTGGTGGTGAAGCATTTGATTGTGTAATATTACAAGAGCAAACTGATACTTATGGTGGTAACTATGATGGATATTCCAATGGTGCTACTAAGATAGTTAATATTGTTAGAAGTAAAAATAATAATGTTAAAACTTATATTAGAGCGTTATGGATTACTTCTGGTTCTAGTAGTAGTGCTAGAGAACGAAGTTATTCTTGGACTGAGAAGATTGCTAAAAATACTAATTCTACTGTTATTTATGATGGTAAAAACTTTGATAAGAGTAGATCTTCTAATAGTATTAATTTGTTTGGAGATAGTATTCATCAAAATAATAATGGAGCTTATTTATCTGCTCTTACAATATATCAAGTTCTATCAGGCGATAAGAATGTTTCAACTACCTACTATGGAGATGTTGGAGAAAGTACTGCTAAACAATTAATTAGTGTAGTTAATGGATAAAAAAAAAGAAGCAATGCTTCTTTTCTTTATTGTAATTCTACTAATACTAGTTTTATTCCATCATGAACAAAGATTAATTCTGCTTTATTTTGATAATCAGTAAATTCACTACCTTTATAATCCCAACTTACTGATACATAATATGCTTTGTCATCTGTAACATTTTTATATTTAAATGGTTTTTGTTCTACAGAACTAATTGTAATATCATTTACTTCTGGTAGGCTTTGTTTACGATTATTATAAATATTACTTTCAATATACTTATAATATGTATCTTCTGCATTTAACATAAAGTTTTCTAATACTTCGGAATAAACAAAGTCTGTTCCTCCAACATCAGTTTTAGCAACTTTATCTTTTAAACTATAGAAGTCATAAATAAACATTTCTGTTATCTTTTTAGCATAAGCTTCTTCATCGACTTTATCTGCTTCTAGTATTTCTTTTAACTCATTAAACATTGCTTTATACTTAGCTGTTTTTGTTTCTTTTAAGACATAGCCATATTTAGGTATTTTACCTATTACTTTTACTTCTTTTACTTCTTCTTTAGTAAAGAATACTTTATAAATAGCTAGTGCTGCGACAGCAATTAAAACTATTAATATTACAAATAATAGTTTTTTTGGTTTTCTTTTCTTTTTAGCCATACAATCCCTCCTACTCTTCTATTTCTTCTTCAGGCTTTAATAGATTAAATACTATTATATTATTAGATACATCTAATAATTTATTAGTATATTCAGTATTATTTGTTATTTCTTCTTCTGTAATTGGTTCTTCATTTAATGATAAATATGCTTGCTTTTGACTATTGTAATATACTTTATTAGTTACCCAATTTCCATTAGGGAAAGCTACGATATTTTTATCTTTAATATTAAAGATATCATTACCTAGAGCATATTGATTACTGAATCCAAACATATTTCCAAGTGTTGGTTGACAATCATACATACCCATTACATCAGTTATTTCTCTGTTTAATTTACTATTTCCTTTAGAATTCTTTGTCCAAATTATTAATGGTACTCTTCTACCTATTTCATATTGGTAAGAATCATATTCATGATAATTTGGATCTTCTGAATCTAGTGTTTTATCATTTTCTTTATCATAATTATATAATCTATTATAATCTTTTCTTGGAAGTCTTGCATCATGGTCTCCATAGATAATTACTACTGTATTTTCTAATAAGCCAGCTTTATCAAGTTCATCCATATACTCTCCTAAAGCACTATCAGCATAATGAAGAGATTTAAAATAGTTACCTAGTTTAGTACCTTCCATATATGGATAAGTTACTTCTTCTGTTGTTCCATCTTCTTTAGTGATTGTTTCTTTCATATCAACTGGGAATTCTCCATATTTAGTAACATCACTAAATGGTGTATGATTAGATAACATAATAGATAGTGCATACCATTTACTATGTTCTTTAGCAATATCTTGCATCTTAGGAATTGATTGAGCAAAGAACTCTTTATCACTCAATCCTAATCCAATGATATTTTCTTTCTTTACTTCATATTCTGCTTTAGCAATAAATCTATCATAACCTAATGAGTTATGCATAGCACGTCTATTCCAAAAATCAGCATTATTAGCATGCATACTATATGTATAATAATCTTGTTCTTTTAGCAATTTAGGTATTCCTATGTAGTATCTATCTGAATATGATACAAAAGCAGTACCTGATTTAGTTGGCATAAGTGATGTATTAAATGTAAGTTCTGTATCTGATGATGTTCCAACACTTACTTGTGAATAGAAGTTTGAGAAGAACATTCCTTCACTTGCTAACTTATTTAGATTTGGTGTTACTTCTTGTCCATTAAATGATAATTTCATGGCATTAGTCATCATACTTTCACCATGTATTACTAGGACATTCTTACCTTTAAATATATCAGTATATTCATTAGTTACTTTAGTATTATCTTTATTATCAAAGTATTCAGTAAATTCTTTTTTTGCTTGATCAAAACCAAACATAGCATTTATTTTAGGCTGTAAGCTTGTTACTAAGTCATTAGCTTGATATACATAAATACCAAAACGCATAACTATATATTCTTTATTCCATTGCTTTACAAATCTTGATACATCTAGTGAGGTCATTGTTACTAAGAATAGTAATAATAGACAACCTCCAAATGATAAGGTTTTTAATGTTTTCTTTTTACGAATTGATTTTAATTCAATCTTTTTATTATTACTCTTTTTCTTTGTTTTTAAATAAACAAATAATAATAGTAATGGTCCAATTATATAGATTAAGTCTTTTAATTGAAGAACATTTTCTACTACTGCATCTCCTACATCTCCTATGTATTGTGTTAATACTAACATTGAGACACTAGCAAATGATGTATAGAATGTATAATAAACTGAATTAATCATACATATTGCGGTAAAAAATATTTCTAAAATCATAAAATAAGTAAATCTATTTTTGGGTTTAAATAAATAACCAAAGCTTCCTGCTATTATGACTACTGTTAAATCTGCAAGTATTGCTTTTACTGATAGGTAGTTTTCAATTGTATGCATGCAAAAGAATCTTAAAATCGTTGAATTTAAGACACATGTAATTACAAAAGTAATGAAAAGCATGTTTTCTTTGAAATATTCACGTACTAAATGATCTCTTTTTACTTTTGTGAAATATTTAGTTAATTTATTCTTTAATTCATTAAATCCATTTTTTATTCTTTTCATATAAATACCTCAAAGGTATTATATCACATATATAAAAAAACTTCTATTTTTTAGAAGTCTTTTGTTCTTTTATTTCCTCTTCAATGATTCTTTGCATTTCAATAGTTTCTTCTTTATATGTAGCAGCATTTATACCCATTCCTAAGACAAATATATAGGATAAGATATAAATCCACATAAGAAGGATTAAAACGTTAGAAATCGAACCATAGAAGACACCATATGAAGCAAATGTTCCGACATAGAAAGCATATATTTCTGATGCGATTATCCAACCTATTGTAGTAAATATCGCTCCTGATGTTGTTGAACGCGATGGTATTTGTTCATCTGGTGCTATAACATAGATTAATTTTATATTAAATAATAAGATTAAGGCAATTAATGGATATTTAATTACTTTATATACGACATATGATACATCAACAACAGTACTTGCTTTGAAATTAGATTTTAAAGCATCAAATAAGCTATCTCCAAATACTGGAACTATTAGTAAGAAAAAGAATACTAAGACAAGTAAGAAGATCATAAAAATGGCTTTTACTCTTCGACTAATAAAGTCTCGTGATTCTATTCTATATATTTCATTTGATGTTATTATCATTGAATGAGTACCATTACTTGCTAGTAAGAAAGCTGAAATAAAGAAGACAGCTATGTTGAAATTAAGACCATTTCCATTAATCATTTCATTTAAGATACTAGCTATTTCTTTTGGCATCATACTAGTTATTGATACTGCTATTGTTCCTGTTGAAATAGATAAGCTTGCTGCTATTGTACCAATAAGTGCTATCATGGGAATTAAACTCATGACAAGAAAAAAAGCAAGCTGACCAGGAAGGATCCTCATCTCAGGCTTTTTTATCTGATTAATAATTTTTCTAAAAAAACCTCTTGCTTGCTCCATTTCATACCTCACTATTTATATTCTTCTTTGTTTGTAATCATTTCTAGAGTAGCTTCGTTAATAGCATCATCTAATGTTTTTATTTCATCTGTTATCATACTATATCCGATTGCTGCTCCAAACTCATGTGGTAATCCTTTCATTTCTTTACTTAACTTTTTAGTATAAGTTGCTACTTGTCTATCACTATATCCTACTAGGTAAATTAAGAATTCATTACCATCTGTACGAATGATTTCAGAGTTTTCTAACTGTGTATTTACTAGAATACCAGCTGCTTTTATTATTAATTGGTCTCCTTCTTCATGACCATAGTTATCATTAACATATTTAACGTTATTTAAGTCTACCATAACTATTGATTGAGGGAATACTTCGCAATCTTCCCATTCTTGCATTTTGGCATTTAAATAGTTACGATTCTTTAGACTTGTTAACATATCTGTATATTTATGACGATCTGTTATCTTAATCTTTTTAATTTGACTTTTACGTTTGGCAATTAAATATAAGATACCAATTATTATTAATGGTACGAAGATAATTATTAATACTATTGTGTATACTTGTTCTAATGTTGAATCTTCTAAGATGGATGCATTCATATTAGCAAGTCCACTATTACGATAGTTGTAATAAGAATTAGTATTAATTATGTAATTAAATAGATCATAAAATGCTTGGTTATTTTTCTTTACCATGAATTTATAATCATTCATCATAGTATCTTCATATATTAGTTTATAATTCTTAAATTTATTATTTTGATAGTATAAATATATTTCTTTATCTACTACTAATAACTTATCTTTAGAGTTTTTTACTAAGTCATTTATATTATCATATGTTGTAATATCAGCTTTAGTATTATTAGAGAAGTAATTGTATAGTGAATCTCCTCCTAACATTACTAAGTCTGAATTACGCATACTTTCAAATGAATTTACTATATGATTATCTTCTTGTTTTCCTAAGACTACATAGTCTTCAATAAAGGTAGATAGTGTTTGTAAATACTTATCACTATTATAGTTATAATAGTCAAAGTAAATATCTACTTCTCCTTTATCAATTGCTTTTTGTAAATCTTTTTTAGAATTATATTTTTTTAATTTAAAATTAATATCTGATAGTCTTGTTACTCTATCGATATATTCTCCTGCTATTCCTGATAATTTATTATGAACTTTTACTTCGTATGGTGGATTTTCTACATAACCATAGACATAGTTCTTTGAAATTAATTCAGCTTTTGTCTTAGCAGATAATTCATTTTTATCTAAATAGTAATTTAAATAAGCATTATTATATTCTTTAACATATTTAGTTAATCTCCATTTATTATAATACTTAGTTACTATTTTGTTTAATTCTGGATTACTTTTACTTAGTGTTAAAACTACTTGTTTTTTCATTTCAGTAAAGTAATAATTAATTGAGTATTTATCTTTTTCTATTGTATAGTTTAAATACATTATATTTGGTACTATTACCATGTTTACTTCATTATCATCTAAAGCTTTATATAATTTATCTATTGAATCATAGGCTTTATATGATAAATTAGTACCACTTTTTAGATAATAACTAATTGTATCTCGATCATCAGTAAATACTCCAAATGTAATATTTTTCATATCAGTAATATGATTAATTCTTTGATAGTCTTTACCTACTGCTACATAGTAGTCATCAAATAGGAATAAATCATCTTTTGTTAATTTATCATCATTATTAAGTATTCTTATTCTAAAACTATCAGTAGTTAAGTCTGAACCAATTAGATATGGTATTTTATTAAATTCAATTCCAATATTTTCTTCGAAATCACTTACAAAGTCAAATATTACTCCTTCTCCATTAGTTCCATATAATGGATAGTCATTTACTATTTCAAAGTCATATTGTTGCTCTTTATTTTCTTGTACCCATTTCTTTTCTGTTACTGTTAAGGTAGTATTGGCATCTTCTTTGTTGTAATAGCGGTATACAAAGACGAAAGCTAATGCTGCTATAACAATGGGTAGGATTATTATTAATTTTTTCTTCATAGATCATTCCCCATTCTATCTATCTTTTGTCCAAACAAAAGCTTCCCTTGTATGTTGTCTATATCCAATAATTGGAAATTGGGCATCTTCTGTGTTCTCTTTCTTGATTATTACTTGAATATCAAAATATTTTTTTTGTTCTGCTGTTAATGGTTCTATGGCTTTAGCAGCAAGAGTTTTAGCAACATCACGAGTTGTTTCATTATTTACTGTAGCAATTATAGTTACTAATCTACCAGCAGTTTTAACTGATACTTTAGTAGTAGAATCTTTTAATGCTTCTTCTATTTGATCTTCTTTATTACCATCTATTTTGACAGCATCAATACCATCAATTCTATTACCATAAATTGCTTTTTCTTCATCGCCTGTTAGCATACCAATGAATTTAAAAGCTACTATTAATACTATTAAAAATACAGCAACTGCTATAATTGTATTTCTATTCTTTTTTAGAAAATTCATATTCTCACATCCTATTATTCATTATACACTAAGTAATAGTCATTTTCAATTGACAATTTAGTTTAGCTCTTCTGTTAAAATATCCATAGCCATTTTAGGATTTACTCCACCTTTTGTTTCTTTCATTACTTGTCCCATTAAGTATTTGATAGCTCTATCATGGCCTGCTTTATAGTCTGCTACACTTTCTGGGTTTTCGGCAATTATTTTCTTAATTACTTCTTTGATTGCTTTATCATCAGTAATATTTTCTACATTACATTCTTTCATTATTTCAGATATTGATTTATCACTTTCTAATACTTTATCTAAGATATCTTTTAAGTTTTTAGAAGTTAATGTATTATCATCCATTTTATTTACTAAATCAATAAATCTTTCTTTTGTTAGAGTTGTATCAGTTATTTCTTTTTCATTCTTATTTAAATAAGCTTGAATATCTCCTAATAGAAGATTACTTGCTGTTTTGAAATTAATTTTTTCATCTAATAAGTTGTTTAAATAATCACTTATACTTCTATTTAAAACTATTTTATTAGCATTTACTTCAGCGATACCTAGTTCTTGGTATTTTAATCTTCTTTCATCTGGTAACATTGGTATTTCTTTTTTTACTTTTTCTATTCTTTCATCTGTAACTATTACAAATGGGATATCTGGTTCTGGAAAATAACGATAGTCATTTCCTGTTTCTTTTACACGCATAAGAACTGTATCTTGTAATTTATCATCGAAACGTCTTGTTTGTGGTTTGAATGTTTCTCCAGCATCATAGATTTTTGCTTGACGCTCTATTTCTTTTTCAATACTTAATCCAACATTAGAAATTGACCCAATATTTTTAATTTCAGCTTTTGTATTAAATGGATCAGACTCTTTTTTTCTAATTGATACATTAGCATCAGCTCTCATTGAACCTTCTTCCATCTTACAATCTGATATATCACTATATAGTAATAATTCTCTTAATTTTTCTAGATACTTTTTAGCTTCTTCTGGAGTAGACATACATGGCTTTGTTACTATTTCAATTAGAGGTACACCTGCTCTATTGAAGTCTAGAAGTGTTTTTTCTCCTCTATGAGTAGATTTACATGTATCTTCTTCTATATGCATTTCTTCAATATAGATTTTTTTCTTTTTTCCATCTACATCTATTTCTACATATCCATCATATCCGATTGGTGTTGCAAATTGAGTAATTTGATAATTTTTTGGATTATCTGGATAAAAATAATTCTTTCTATCAAAGTGCATTTCTTTTCTAATTTTACAATTAAGTACTGTTGCTGCTTTGATAGCTAGATTTAATACTTCTTCATTTAGAGTTGGTAATGTTCCTGGATAACCTAAATCAATAACATTAGTTAATGAGTTAGCCATTTGTCCATAACCATTTTTACTATTTGAGAATATTTTTGTTTTTGTTTTTAATTCTACGTGTACTTCAACACCGATTGTTGCGATATAATTAGTCATTATTATCACCTCCGGCATTTGGATTTAATTCTAAGTTAAGCTCTTTTTCTAGTGCACTTGCTAATTGATATATTTTAGCTTCTTCGAAAGAATTAGCTATTATTTGCATACCAATTGGCATATGATTTTTATCAAAACCTATAGGCATATTTAATCCTGGTATTCCTGCCATATTAACTGGTATTACTAAGACATCATCCATAAATGACTTAGATGGATCATCCATTGGATCTGTTAATAAATATGCTGTTGTTGTTGTAGTTGGTCCTATTACAAAATCATAGTCTTTGAAGATATTAGTAAACTCTTGTTTCATATCATCTCTAATTGATAAGGCTTTATAAAAATATTCTCTAGCATTTTCGCCACTTAATAAGTAAGAGCCTACCATGATACGTCTTTTTACTTCTTTACCGAATCCTTCAGCACGTGTTCCAAAGTATACATCTTTTATATCTTCTGGATTTTCTTTAGAATGACCATATCTTATTCCATCAAATCTTGCTAAATTAGAAGATGCTTCTCCCATAGCAATAATTTGATATAGTGTAACAGCATTATCTAAGTATTTCATATCAACATAGTCTACTGTTGCTCCTAATTTTTCTAGTACTTTTACTGTTTCTTTTAATTTAGCAATTATTTCTTTATCTACAATATCACTTACAAAGAAGTTAGGTATTGCTATTTTCATACCTTTTACATCTTTACCGATTAATCTTGTGAAGTCTTCTTCTTTATTAGCACTTGTTAAATCTTTATCATCATGACCAGATATTACATTTAATAATAAGGCATTTTCATAAACGTTTTTTGTCATTGGACCTATTTGATCTAGTGATGAGGCAAAGGCTATTAGTCCATAACGAGATACTCTACCATATGTTGGTTTCATACCTACTATTCCTGTATATGATGCTGGTTGTCTAATTGATCCTCCTGTATCACTACCTAAAGCAAATAAAACATCTCTTGCTGCTATAGTTGATGCGCTACCTCCTGATGATCCTCCTGATATTTTATTTGTATCCCAAGGATTATGAGGAGCACCAAAATATGAGGTCCTTGATGATGATCCCATCGCAAACTCATCCATATTAGTTTTACCAATAATGATCATATTCGCATTATTTATTTTTTCTACTACAGTAGCATCATATATTGGTACAAAGTTATCTAACATATGTGATGCACATGTTGTTAGTACTCCTTTAGTACAAATATTATCTTTGACAGCTATTGGAAGACCAAATAATAGACTATCTACTTCTTTATCTTCTAATTCTTTAGCTTTTTGATATGCTTCTTCTTTTGTTAAAGTTATATAGGCATTTAAATCTGATGATTCAATATTTTCATAAGCTTCTTCTACTAAATCTATTGGTTTAATCTTTTTTTCTTTTAGTAGTTTATTTATTTCAATAATAGATTTATCTAAATACTTCATTATGCTCCCTCACTTTCTCCAATTACAACTGGCACTTGGATATAGTTTCCACTATGACGTGGAGCATTTTCTATTACTTTTTTAGGATCTAACATTTCTCCTTCTTTGTCTTCTCTTAAATCAGTATTATGACTCCATGGTGCTATTAATATTTCATCATCATAACCTTTTACTTCATTGATTTTTTCAACATCATTTAATAATTTTTTTAGTTCTACTTGATACTTTTCTATTTCTTCTTCAGTAACAGCTATTCTTGCTAATTCTGCTACATGTAGAACTTCTTCACGAGATAATTTTTCTTTCATGAAAAACACTCCTTCCATAACTCAATTTATTATATCATATAAACTGTTTTTTTATAAAGAAATACAAATAAAAAAAAGAAGATTATTCTTCTTTTTATTGTTCTGCAAAACAATTCTTTATTGTTATAGTATTAGTCTTTTCATTATACTTAGAAAATTGTCCAATAATCATTATTTCATTTCCTGGCGTATAATTTTGTTTTTTAGATAACATTTCACATTTTAAGTTAATAGTATACTTATTTCCTTCTTCATCTTTATAACCTAATAATAAACTATTGTTCTTATCATCTATTTGATGAAGAGTTGTATCTATTCTTACAAATTTCTTATTATACTTATTTAGTGTTGCTTCTTTATTTTTATAAAAGTCTATAGCTAAATCAACATCTACTATATTAATTGGATTAATATTATATTTTAAATTCCATGTACCTAATTCAATATCACGACGTCCTTGTAATTGATTATATTTAATTACTTTATAACCGATACCATAATATTCCTTTGAACCACCATCATCATATGTATGTGTTGGTATGGCAAAGAATGGTCCTTTATTAAAACGTGATACTGATATTACATCAATAGATATCATAATAGTAATAGCTATAGCAATAAGTAAAACGGTATATAATATTTTATGATAATTAATTGGTTTTCTTATTTTAGTCTTTTTTTCTTCATAATAATCTGTATTATCTTCATCTTCATAGTAGTTTGTTTCTTCATCTAATACTTCTACTTCATCTTTTTCTTCAAATAATTTTTTAGCTAAATCTTTATCATCAATTTCTAATACTTCTGTTTCTAATTCTTTCTTTTTACTCTTTCTCATATTATTCACCTAACCCCCAATTGGTAGCCATATTATATCATAAAAAAGCTAAAAAGTAAAGATTTACTACTTTTTAGCTTAATTTTATCATCTATTCTTTGTTTATCTTGTCTTTAAATTCTTGTTCTGTCCAAATAGGAATTCCTAATTCTTGAGCTTTATTATATTTACTTCCTGGATTTGCTCCTACTATTACAGCATAAGTTTTTTTAGAAACTGATGAAGATGTTTTGCCTCCTAAGTTTTCTATTATTTCTTCTGCTTCATCTCTTGTAAATAGTTCTAGACTACCTGTTAGGACAAATGTTTTGTTTGTAAAATCTTCATTTTTTTCTACTTTAGGTCCTAAATAAGTCATATTTAGACCTAAGTCTTTTAATTCTTCTATAATAGCTTTATTATGGGAATCTTCAAAGTAATTAATTATACTTTTAGCAATTATTCCACCTATATCTGGTATACTTGTAAGATCTTCTTCTGTTGCTGCTATTAATTTATCCATTGTCTCATAATTGGTTGCTAAAATCTTAGCTGTCTTTGCTCCTACATGAGGGATTCCTAAACCAAATAACAATCTTTCTAATGAATTCTTTTTAGATTCTTCGATGGCATTTAATAAATTGCTAATTGATTTTTCTCCATAACCTTCTAATCTAGTTAAATCTTGCTCATGTTCTTTTAATGAATATATGTCAGCTACAGTTCCAATAAATCCAAAATTATAGAAGTCTTCCATTATTTCATCACCCAATCCAGTTATGTTCATGGCATCTCTTGATGTGAAATGGATTAAGCTTTCTATGTGTCTTGCTGGACATTTATTATTAGGACAATAATAATCTACTTGTCCTTCTTTTTTTACTAATGGAGTATTGCACATTGGACATTGTGTTATCATTACAAAGTCTTTTTCTTTTCCAGTACGTCTCTCTATTTTTCTTTCCACTACTTCTGGTATGACATCTCCAGCTTTTCTTATTGAGACTATATCTCCTATTTTTAAGTCTTTTTCTTTAACATAATCTTCATTATGTAGAGTTGCTCTTGAGATAGTACTTCCAGCAACAATCACTGGTTCTAATACTGCATTAGGTGTTATTTGTCCTGTACGACCTACAGTAAAAATAATATCAGTTAGTTTAGTTAATACTTCTTCAGCAGGGAATTTGTAAGCAGTTGCCCATTTAGGATATTTAGCAGTATAACCTAGTCTTTGCTGTTGATCTATCCTATTTACTTTTATTACTACTCCGTCTATATCATATGGAAGATTTGGTCTTTCTTTTCCCTTCTCCTCTATAAATTCTAATACTTCTTCAATTGATGAGACTAATCTATTATTTGGGTTAGTTTTAAAACCTAAATGTTTTAAGTAATCAATTGCTTCGGCATGAGTTTTAATTCCAAAGTCTTCGGGATTTGGTAAATGATAGATAAATGTGTCTAGTTTTCTTTTTGCTGCGACACTACTATCTAATTGTCTAATTGATCCTGCTGCTGCATTACGACAGTTTTGAAGTAATGGTTCATTATTTTGTTTTCTTACTTCATTTAACTCTTCTAGAGTTTTCTTATTCATGAAGATTTCACCACGTGCTTCAATAGTAACTGGTTCTTTTAATTTTAAAGGAACTGTCTTTATTGTCTTAACATTATGTGTTATATCTTCTCCTACATTTCCATCTCCACGTGTTGCGGCTCTTACTAGTATTCCATCTTCATATTGAAGAGATACTGATAATCCATCTATTTTTAATTCACACATATATTCAGGATTAATACCTTCTTTTTTTATTCTTTCATCAAAATTAATTACTTCACTTTCTGAGAAAACGTCTGATAGAGACATCATAGGTATTTTATGTGATACTTTTTCAAATCCTTCTATTATTTTTCCTCCAGCATGTTGTGTGGGAGAGTTTTTTTCTATCCATTCTGGATGCTCTGCTTCAATCTCAAATAGTTCTCTTAAATACTTATCATATTCTTGATCTGTAATAGTTGGATTATCTAAAGTATGATAATTATAATCAGCTTCATTTATTATTTCTATAAGTTCGTACATTCTTTCTTTCATATTATCACCATCTATAATTATTTTATCATATTTCAATATAAAAAGGACATATTAATGTCCTTTATATTAGTTAATTAATCCCATAAATGTAGAGGATAATCTTTATTTTCATCTTCTTTTGTTTTTACT